>JAKAJW010000459.1 GCA_021813645.1 Pseudomonadota bacterium
GGCCGGCGCAGCCGCAGCGGCCGGCTTCGCGGCAGAGGCCGCCGGCTTCGCCTTGGCCGCCGGCGCGGCCTGGCCGAGCCAGGGCGTGGTCAGCGGCTCTTCGCTGCCGTCGATCCGCTTCAGCGTGTCGGCCTTGTCCACCGCCGCCTGGACCGAGGCATTGTGCGCCGCCCGGCCGGCTTCGAACTCCTTCAGACTGGTCAGCCCACCCTGCGGCTCGGCAGCATAGCGGCCGTTCTGCGGCCCCGGCACCGGCACCCGGCCGGCGGCCATCTCGTCGAGGATCGCCTCCAGTTTCTCGGCGGTCAGGTCCTCGTAGTAATCCTTGCCGATCTGCGCCATCGGCGCATTGGCACAGGCGCCGAGGCATTCGACCTCTTCCCAGCTGAACTTGCCGTCTTCCGACAGCATGTGCGGCTTGGCGGCGATCTTCTTCTTGCAGACCTCCATCAGGTCTTCCGAGCCGCAGAGCATGCAGGACAGCGTCCCGCAGATCTGCACATGCGCAACCGAGCCGACCGGCTCGAGTTGGAACATGAAGTAGAAGGTCGCCACCTCGAGCGCCCGGATATAGGCCATGCCCAACATGTCGGCCACGTATTCGATCGCGGGCTTCGACAGCCAGCCCTCCTGCTCCTGGGCGCGCCACAGCAGCGGAATGATCGCCGAGGCCTGCCGCCCGGGCGGGTATTTCGTGATCTGCGCTTCGGCCCAGGCCTGGTTGGCGGGGGTGAAGGCGAAGCCGGCTGGCTGGTCGTGGTGAAGGCGGCGTAGCATCAGGCGGAAGCTCCCGGCTGGAAGATCAGGGCGGCGATCGCCACGCCCGCGACGAACAGGGCGGCGGCGCCGGCGATCAGGTGCTTCGAATAGGGCGCGCCGGCCTGGGCATAGGTCCAGGCGTCGGCGAAGCCCATGAAGGCGAACACGGCGAACAGGAAGGCGATCACATTCAGGTCGCGATAGGCGGTGGCGCCGCAGGCGAGCATGGTGAAGGCGGTGTAGCGGTTGGCCATCACCCGCGGCAGGTCGGCCACCCGGTGGGTGGTGCGGACCAGCCCGTGCTGCGGGTCGCGCAGGAACTGTACCGCCAGCACCCCGAGAGCGATGACGCCGATGGCCGCGCCGGCGAGCGCGAAGGTGGCGAGCGGCGGGATCACTTGCAGCCCTCCTTCAGGCGCAGCTCTTGGCCCGGGCCGGCGATCATCCGGCCCTCGTCCTGCAGTCGCTGCACCACGCCGGAGGCCTGATCCATCGTCAGATGGGCGGCGGCGACCACCTTGGCCTCGTTGCTGTCGTTCACGACGCAACCGGCCGCGGTGACGGCGGCGAGAAAGGCTGCGATCTCCTCCGGCCGCGGCCCGCCCTCGGCCCGCGCCTGCGCGGCGGCCAGGGTCAGCCCGGCGGCGAAGAGGGCCGCGGTCAGTCTCACCGGTCGATCTCCCCGAACACCACGTCGAGCGAGCCGATGATGGCAGCGACGTCGGCCAGCAGGTGGCCGCGGCCGATGTGGTCCATCGCCTGCAGATGCGAGAAGCCCGGCGCGCGGATCTTGGCGCGGTACGGCTTATTGCTGCCGTCGGCGACCAGATAGACGCCGAATTCGCCCTTCGGCGCCTCGACCGCGGCGTAGACCTCGCCGGCCGGCACGTGGAAGCCTTCGGTATAGAGCTTGAAGTGGTGGATGAGCGCCTCCATCGAGGTCTTCATCTCGCCCCGCTTCGGCGGCGTGATCTTGCCGCGCGCCAGCACGTCGGTCTTGCCGGCCGGCTCGCGCAGCTTCTGCACCGCCTGACGAATGATCTTGGTCGACTCCCGCATCTCGGCCATCCGGCAGAGGTAGCGATCGAAGCAGTCGCCGTTCTTGCCGACCGGGATCATGAAGTCGAATTCGTCGTAGCACTCATAGGGCTGGCTGCGGCGCAGGTCCCAGGCGAGGCCGGACCCGCGCACCATCACGCCGCTGAAGCCCCATTGCTGGATCTCTTCCTCGCTCACCACGCCGATGTCGACGTTGCGCTGCTTGAAGATGCGGTTTTCGGTCAGCAGGCCGTCGATGTCGTCGAGCACTTTCGGAAAGGCCTCGGCCCAGGCGTCGATGTCGGCGATCAGATCGGCCGGCAGGTCCTGATGCACCCCGCCCGGGCGGAAGTAGGCGGCGTGCAGCCGCGCGCCGCAGGCCCGCTCGTAGAACACCATCAGCTTCTCGCGCTCTTCGAAGCCCCAGAGCGGCGGCGTCAGCGCGCCGACGTCCATCGCCTGGGTCGTCACGTTGAGCAGGTGGTTCAGAATCCGTCCGATCTCGGAATAGAGCACGCGGATCAGCTGCGCCCGGCGCGGCACCTCGGTGCCGGTCAGCTTCTCGATCGCCAGACACCAGGCATGTTCCTGGTTCATCGGCGCCACGTAGTCGAGTCGGTCGAAATACGGCAGGTTCTGCAGATAGGTGCGGCTTTCCATCAGCTTTTCGGTGCCGCGATGCAGAAGCCCGATATGCGGGTCGCAACGCTCGACGATCTCGCCGTCGAGTTCCAGCACCAGCCGCAGCACGCCGTGCGCCGCCGGGTGCTGAGGCCCGAAGTTGATGTTGAAGTTGCGGATGCGCTGCTCGCCCGTCTGGGCGTCTTGGAACTTGCCGTCCATCATTTCGCCGCCTTCTGATCGCCGGGCAGGATGTAATGCGCGCCTTCCCAGGGGGACATGAAGTCGAACTGCCGGTAGTCCTGCACGAGCTTCACCGGCTCGTAGACCACGCGCTTCTGCGCCTCGTCGTAGCGCACCTCGACATAGCCCGTCGTCGGGAAGTCCTTACGCAGCGGATGGCCGCGGAAGCCGTAGTCGGTCAGGATGCGCCGCAGGTCCGGATGGCCCGAGAACAGGATGCCGAACATGTCGAAGATTTCCCGCTCGAACCAGTTCGCCGCCGGATGGACGCCGACCGCCGAGGGCAGCATCTCGTCCTCGCCGACCGCGACCTTCAGCCGGATGCGGTGGTTCTTGTACATCGACAGCAGGTGATAGACGACATCGAAGCGCTTGACCCGCTCGGGGTGGTCGACCGCGGTGATGTCGATCAGCGTCGAGAACCGACAGTTCGGCTCGCTGCGCAGATAGTCCAGCAGATCCGGGATCGTGTCGGCCATCGCGGTGACGGTCAGCTCACCGAAGGCGACCGAATAGCCGGTCACCATCTGCGGGCGAGCGTCGCGGAGTTTCGCGCCAAGCTCGGCAAGGGCTTCGGACATGTCTCTCTCCTCAGCGCGTCAGCGTTCCGGTGCGGCGGATCTTCCGCTGCAATTGCAACAGGCCGTAGAGCAGCGCCTCGGCCGTGGGCGGGCAGCCCGGCACATAGACGTCGATCGGCACCACCCGGTCGCAGCCGCGCACCACCGAGTAGGAATAATGGTAGTAGCCGCCGCCATTGGCGCAGGAGCCCATCGACACGACATAGCGCGGCTCGGGCATCTGGTCGTAGACCTTGCGCAGCGCCGGGGCCATCTTGTTGGTCAGCGTGCCGGCGACGATCATCAGGTCGGACTGCCGCGGCGAGGCGCGCGGCGCGGTGCCGAAGCGTTCCACGTCATAGCGCGGCATGGCGACATGCATCATCTCGACCGCGCAACAGGCGAGCCCGAAGGTCATCCAATGCAGCGAGCCGGTGCGCGCCCAGTTGATTATGTCTTCCGTCGAGGTCAGCAGGAAGCCTTTGTCCTGCAGCTCGCGGTTAAGGGCCTGGGTGGCGACTTCCTTGTCGGCGCCGGCCGTGTTGGCTCCCGTCATCACTCCCATTCCAGCGCCCCCTTCTTCCACTCATAGGCGAAACCGATGGTCAGGATCGCCAGGAAGATCATCATCGACCAGAAGGCGACCATGCTCAGGCTGCCGAAGGCGACCGCCCAGGGGAACAGGAACGCCACTTCCAGGTCGAAGATGATGAACAGGATCGAGACCAGGTAGAAGCGCACGTCGAACTTCATCCGAGCATCGT
>JAKAJW010000348.1 GCA_021813645.1 Pseudomonadota bacterium
TTTTCTCGCCCTGCTTGCGGCGTTCAGACATGGCCGGTCTCCGTCAGGAACTGGGTGAGGTGTTGCGCGAAGGCTTCGGGCTGCTCGACCGGCGGCAGGTGGCCGGCGCCGCGGATCAGCGCGAACCGGCTGCCCTTGATGAGATCCGCGGTCTCGCGCACCAGATCGGGCGGGGTGGAGCCGTCTTCGGCGCCGGCGATGGCCAGGGTGGGCAGGGTCAGCGCCGCGGTGGTCGTGTAGAAATCGGTCCCGGCGATCGCCGCGCAGCAGCCGGCGTAGCCGTCCGCCGGCTGGCGGATCAACATGTTGCGCCAGGCGGCGAATTCCGCGCTTTGGCGGAACGGCCGGGCGAACCAGCGTTCCAGGATGCCGTCGGCGATCGGCTCGATGCCGGCCTTGCGGATCGCCTCGATCCGGGTCGCCCAGGTCTCGGCGGTGCCGATCTTGGCGGCGGTGTTCGACAGCACCAGGGTACGCACCAGGTCGAGCCGCTTGGTGGCGAGCCCCTGGGCGATCAGGCCGCCGATCGACAGGCCGACGAAACAGGCGTCTTTCGCGCCGAGCGCCTCCATCAGCCGCTCGGCGTCGCGCACCAGCGCGCCCATGCCATAGGGGCCGGGCGGGCCGTCGCTGAGGCCGTGGCCGCGCTTGTCGTAGCGGATCAGCCGGAGCGACTGCGGCAGCAGCGGGATCACCTTGTCCCAGAGCCGCAGATCGGTGCCGAGCGAATTGGCGAAGACGACGGGGCGGCCCGCGGCGTTGCCGTCGATGCGGTAGTGAAGGCGAAGACCATCGAGATCAAGGACTTGCATGGGTTCCGATCGGGTCAGAAGGGGAGGCCGACATAGTTTTCCGCCAGCGCGGTGCGGGCCGCAACGGATTCGCCGAGATAGTCGATCTCGCCGGCCTGAATGTGAAGGTCAAACGCGGTCTGGTCGGGGAAGCGGTGCAGCAGCGTGGTCATCCACCAGGAGAAGCGGATCGCCTTCCAGACCCGTCGCAGCGCGGTTTCGGAATAGCCCTCGATCAGCGCCTCGCTGCCGTCGCGGTAGCGGGCGATCAGCGCCCGCGACAGGTAATGGACGTCGGAGACGGCGAGGTTCAGCCCCTTGGCGCCGGTCGGCGGCACGATATGGGCGGCGTCGCCGACCAAGAACAGCCGGCCCCAGCGCATCGGCTCGGCGACGAAGCTGCGCAGCGGGGCGATGGATTTCTCGATCGACGGGCCGGTGACCAGGGTCTCGGCCGCCTCATGCGGGATGCGGCGGCGCAACTCGTCCCAGAAGGCGGTGTCGGACCAGGCCTCGACGCGATCCTCGAGCGGCACCTGGATGTAGTAGCGCGACAGCTGCGGGTTGCGCATCGAGCAGAGCGCGAAGCCGCGTTCGTGGCTGGCGTAGATCAACTCGGGCGCCACCGGCGGGGTTTCCGACAGCACGCCGAGCCAGCCGAAGGGGTAGATTTTCTCGAAGGTCTTCAGCAGCTTGTCCGGGATCGCCCGGCGGCTTGCGCCGTGGAAGCCGTCGCAGCCGGCGATGTAGTCGCAGTCCAGCCGCTGTTCGACGCCATCCTTGGTGAAGGTGACATAGGGCGCGTCGGGCAGGCCGTGCAGGGTGACGCCGGCGGCCTCGGTGATGATGGTGCCGCCCATCGCGTCGCGGGCCTCGTAGAGGTCGTGGGTGACCTCGGTCTGGCCATAGACCAGCACCGGCTTGCCGGTCAGTTCCTTGAAGTCGATGCGGATGGCGCGATTGCGCGCGGCGAGTTGGACGCCGTCGTGGACGAAGCCCTCGCGGTGCATCCGGGCGCCGACGCCGGCGGCGTCCAGCACCTCGGTCGAGCCCCATTCGAGCACGCCGGCGCGGATGCGCGACAGCACATGCGCGCGGCTCTGGCGTTCGAGCACCACGGTGTCGATGCCGGCACGATGCAGAAGTTGCGACAGAAGCAGGCCGGAAGGGCCGCCGCCGATGATACAGACCTGAGTGCGCAAGCTGAATTCTCCCTCGCCGCAAGATGCCGAGAGTAGTTGGCACTGTCAATTATGTTTCGACGGGGCGCCGGCAGCAGGTTAACGGGGCCTTGCCGGGGCGCCCGCGCCCGCTGGCGCCCGGCCTGGCTGGGCGGGGCTAAAGGCCCGGAAAACGGTGAAAATCGGCCTACCGATTTGGCACCGATTTTGCACCGATAGGACACCGACGTCGCACCGCAACCGGCCCGAGGTCGGCCGCAGCGAAAATCGCCGCCGCAGGGGCCGGGCCCCCGCCCGGGACGCGGGTCAGCCGAAGCGTTCGAGCGCGGTGCGGAACATCTCGGGGTCGACATTGCCGCCGGAGGCGACGGCGATCACCGCCTCGCCTGCCAGCGCCTCGGGGCGGAACAGGGCGGCGGCCAGCGCGACCGCGCCGCCCGGCTCGATCACGAGTTTCAGCCGCAGGAAGGCCAGCGCCATCGCCCGCAGCGCCTCGTCGTCGCTGACCACCAGGCCGGGGCCGCAGAGCCGCTGGGCGATGGGCAGCGTCAGCTTGCCCGGCGTCGGGGTGACGATCGCGTCGCAGATCGAGCCGGACAGCGCCGCGTTGGTTTGCGGCTGGCCGGTGGCGAGCGAACGGGCCATGTCGTCGAAGCCCTCCGGCTCCACCGGGCGGGCGCGCAGGCCGGGGGCGCGGGCTTCGAGCGCCAGCGCGATGCCAGAGGTCAGCCCGCCGCCGCCGCAGGGCACCAGCACATCGGCCCCGGCGATGCCCTCCTCGGCCGCCTGTTCGGCGATCTCCAGCCCGGCGGTGCCCTGGCCGGCGATCACCTGCGGCTCGTCGAAGGGTTTGATGAGCGTCAGGCCGCGTTCGGCCGCCAGCCGGGCGCCGATCGCGTCGCGGTCCTCGGTGGCGCGGTCGTAGAGCACCACCTCGGCGCCGAGCGCGCGGGTGTTGTCGATCTTCAGCCGCGGCGCATCCGCCGGCATGATGATGACGGCCGGCACGCCGTGCAGCTTGGCGGCATAGGCGACGCCCTGGGCATGGTTGCCGGAGGAAAACGCGATCACGCCCCGGGCGCGCAGCTCGGGCGCCAGCGCCGAGACCGCCGACCAGCCGCCGCGGAACTTGAAGCTGCCGGTGTGCTGCAGGCATTCGGCCTTCACCAGCACGCGCCGGCCGGCGATCTCGTCGAGGAAGGGCGAGCCGAGCAGCGGCGTGCGGCGGGCGCGGCCCTGAAGGCGCCGGGCGGCGGCCTCGATCATGGCGATGTCGGTCATGGGAACTCCGAAGGGGTCAGACGGTGCAGCGGGGGAGCCAGGCGCGGATCGCCGCGAGGGCGGCCGGCTCGTCGAGGAAGGGGATATGGGCGCGGCCGGGCACCTCGGCATAGATCATGTCGGGGCGGCGGCGGCGCATCTCGGCGGCGGTGGCGGCCGAAAGCAGGTCGGAATTGGCGCCGCGGATCAGCGCCAGCGGCAGGCCGGCGGCGGCGTCGAACAGCGGCCAGGCGTCCTGGGCCGGGCTCTCGAAGGCCCTCAGGAAGGCCTCGCGCAGCGCCGGATCGTAGGTGATGCGCAGCCCCGCGGGCGTTTCGACATAGTGCTTGCGCGCTTCCGCGAGCCAGCGCGCCGCGGGCACGTCGGCAAAGCCGGGCGAGGCGGCGGGCAGCATCGCGGCCAACTCGGCATGGGTCCGGGCGCGCGGGTTGTGGCCGACATAGCCGAAGATGCGTTCGAGCCCGGCGCGCTCGATCACCGGGCCGACGTCGTTCAGCGCGATGCCGGCCAGCCGGTCCTTGGCGGTGGCGGCGAGGTAGAGCGCGATCAGCCCGCCGCGCGAGGTGCCGAGCAGGGCGGCGCGGGCGAGGCCGAGGTGGTCGAGCAGCGCAAGTGCGTCGGCGGCCTCTTGCGGCACGGTATAGCTGGCGGCGCCGGTGAAATCGGACTGGCCGCGGCCGCGGTAATCCATGCGGATCAGCCGCAGCGGCGGCAGGTGCGGGGCGAG
>JAKAJW010000463.1:0-2024 GCA_021813645.1 Pseudomonadota bacterium
CCCCGTCGAACCGCTCCAGCTCCTGGATGCCGGTCGGCGAGGTCACGTTGATCTCGGTCAGATAGTCGCCGATCACGTCGATGCCGACGAAAACCTGGCCGCGCTCCCGCAGGGTGGGCCCGATCGCGGCACAGATCTCGCGATCGCGCGCGGTCAGCCCGACCGGCTCCGGGCGGCCGCCGACATGCATGTTGGACCGCGTCTCGCCAGCCTGCGGCACCCGGTTGATCGCGCCGACGGGCTCGCCGTCGACCAGGATGATGCGTTTGTCTCCCTTCGAAACCGCAGGCAGGAACTTCTGCGCGATCAAGGGTTCGCGGCTGAACGAGGTGAAGAGCTCGAAGAGCGAGCTCAGGTTGCGGTCGTTCGGATCGAGCCGGAACACCCCGGCGCCGCCATTGCCATAGAGCGGCTTCAGGATGATGTCGCCATGCTCCGCCTTGAACGCCCGGATCGCGGCCAGATCGCGCGAGATGAGCGTGGGCGGGGTCAGCGCGGGAAAGCGCAGCACCAGGAGCTTCTCCGGCGAATTGCGCACCCAGAACGGATCGTTCACCACCAGCGTCTTCGGATGGATCATCTCCAAGAGATGGGTGGTGGTGATATAGAACATGTCGAAGGGCGGATCCTGGCGCAGCCAGACCACGTCCCAGTCGGCCAGATCGACCTCCCGCTCGGGCCCGAAGCTCACATGGTCGCCCTTGACCCGGCGCAGTTCCACCGGCCAGCCCCGCGCCAGCACCCGGCCCTCGCGGAAGGCGAGCCGGTCGGGCGTGTAGAAGAACAGCTCATGCCCGCGCGCCTGGGCCTCGAGCGCGATGCGGAACGTGCTGTCCGCCTCGATATTCACCGACCCGATCGGGTCCATCTGCAACGCCACCTTGAGGCCCATCGGCATCCTCCTGCTGATGGGTTCTAGATGGCGCAGCCCCGCCGGGGATGCAATCGCTTGCGCACGTCACCCGCAGGCGGCAGAGGACGGACGCGCCCCCGGTCAGGCGGCCTCAGGCGGCGAAGGCATTCTCCACCACCTCGATTCTTCCGGCAGCGTCGACCAGCGCCACGTCGAAGCGGCAGAAGCTGGCCTGGCCGCGCGGTTCGCCGGCGAGAAACTCCGAAGCCGCGCCCATGATCCGCGCCATCTGACGGGGCGTCAGCCGCAAGGCGGCTTCGGCGCAGCTGCGCGCCTGCTTCACCTCGATGAACACCAGCTCGTCGCCCTGGCGTGCGATCAGATCGATCTCGCCGCCGCTGCCGCGCCAGCGCCGCGCCGCGATCACCCGGCCCAGGCGTTCGTAATGCCGCGCCGTCGCCTCCTCGGCGGCCAACCCGCTGCGATAGGCCGCCGCGCCGCGCCGGCTGCGGACCCGCCGCACCGCCGGCGCCGGAGCCGGAGCTGCAGTCGCCCCCGCAGTGCCCCCCGGCCGCCCCGGGTTGCCAAACCCGCCGCGCCTGTCCTCCCAACCGCCGTCCGTCAGCATTGCGCGTTCCCTCCCTCTGTCGCCGATGCGGTCGCCCGCCCGGATAGACCCTCTTCGCCGTCCTCCACCATCCCGCCCGTCGCCACGGAGCGCACCGCCGGCCGGCGGCCCAAGGCCCGAGGCCCAAGGAATTCGGGCGGTTCGCGCGGCGCCCGGGCAGAAACCTGCCCTCGTGATCGCCGGCGCCGCTCGCGGGGCGCCCCATCATCCCGCCCATCGCCATCCCGCTCTACGCCCCTCTGGCCGTCCCGCTCTGCGTCCCCCTAGCCGTCCCGCTCTGCGTCCCGCTCCCCAGCCGCGTCCCGCTCCGCGGCGCCCGCCCCGTTGGCGCGTTCCGCGGCGCCCAGCCGCAGCGCCGCCTGGTAGACCTCGCGCCGGGGCAGGCCGAGCGCGGCCGCCACCCCGGCGACCGCATCCTTCAGCGACTGCCGCGCCAGCGCCGCCCGCAGCGCCGGCTCCAGCCCGGCCGCCGCATCGGCGGGGGCGCCGGCCCGGTCGATCACCAGCACGACCTCGCCCTTCACCTCCCGCCCCGCGTAATCC
>JAKAJW010000463.1:2034-3980 GCA_021813645.1 Pseudomonadota bacterium
CGTGCTGCCGAGAGCCTGGCAGAGTTCCGCTAATGTTCGGCTAACGCGCCTGGGCGATTCGAACAGCACCAGGGTCGCCGGCACGCCGGCCAGCTCCTGGAAGAATCGCGCCCGGGCGCCGGCCGCCGCCGGCGGGAAGCCGGCGAACAGGAAGCGGTCGGTGGGCAGGCCGGAGACGGTCAGCGCCGCCAGCACCGCCGAAGGGCCGGGGGCGGCGATCACCGGATGGCCGGCGGCGATCGCCGCGCGGGCGAGCTGGTAGCCCGGATCGGCGACCAGCGGCGTGCCGGCCTCCGAGGCATAGGCGACCGAGCGGCCCTCGGCCAGCGCGCGCAACAGCCGTGGCCGGGCCGCCGGGCCGTTGGCGTCGTGATAGGCGACGAGCGGCCGGCCGCCGAGCGGGATGGCGTGGATCTCCATCAGATGGCGCAGGCTGCGGGTGTCCTCGGCCGCCAGCACCTCGGCCTGGCGCAGGATGTCGAGCGCCCGCAGCGTGATGTCGCGCGCCGCCCCGATCGGGGTGGCGATGAAATAGAGCCCGGGGGCCAAGGTCGGGGCCGGGCCGCTCATGCCGCCCCCGCCGCCGGGGCAAGTTGCCATTGCAGATCGAAACGCATAGGCTCCGCCTACACGCCTGGCGTTTCCGTTGCGAGGGTTTTTCATGTCTGCGAGTTCGACCGCCCCCCGCGCTTGGGCCTTGCGCGCCTTCGGCCTGGCCGCGGCGCTCGCCCTGGCGGCCTGCGCCGGCGGCCCGATCGCCAGCGTCGGCGGCCCGGCCGAGACCGTCAACGTGGCGCTGCTGGTGCCCTCGGGCTCGGGCCAGGCCTCCGACGACCTGATCGCGCAGAACCTGGAGAACGCCGCCCGGATGGCGATTTCCGACCTCGATGGGGTGAAGGTGAACCTGCAGGTCTATCCGACTGGCGCCGGCGACACCCAGGCCGCGCAATCGGCCAGCCAGGCGCTGGCGGCGGGCGCCCAGATCATCCTCGGCCCGGTCTTCGCCGCCTCCGCCAACGCCGCCGGCCAGGCGGTCGCCGGGCGCGGCGTGAACGTGCTCGCCTTCTCCAACAACCCGGCCGTCGCCGGCGGCAATGTCTTCATCCTCGGCCAGACCTTCGCCGATACCGCCGACCGGCTGGTGCGCTACGCGGTCAGCCAGGGCAAGACCTCCTTCGCCATCGTGCATGACCAGACCACCGCCGGCCAGATCGGCGAGCAGGCCGCCTATGCCGCGGTGCAGGCCGCCGGCGGCACCGTCGCCGAGGACTTCGGCTACCCCTATTCGCAGCAGGGCGTCTCCGATGCGCTGCCCGGCATCGCCAAACAGGTGAAGGCCTCCAACGCCCAGGCGGTGATCTTCACCGCCGACACCGCCGGGGCGCTGCCGCTCGTCACCCAGCTGATGAGCGAAAACGGCGTCGATCCCGCCGTCACCCAATATATCGGCCTGACCCGCTGGGACATCCCGCCCACCACGCTCGCCCTGCCCGGCGTGCAGCACGGCTGGTTCGCCCTGCCCGACCCCGGCCTGTCGCAGCAGTTCAACGCCCGCTACCAGGCGGCCTATGGCAGCGCGCCGCTGCCGATCGCCAGCCTCGCCTATGACGGCATCGCCGCGATCGGCGCGCTGGCCAAGCACGCCGGCGCCGGCGCCTTCTCCGCCGCCGCGCTGACCCAGCCGGCCGGCTTCGTCGGCGTCAACGGCATCTTCCGCTTCCGCCCCGACGGCACCACCCAGCGCGGCCTCGCGATCGCCCAAATCGTCAACAATCAGGTGAGCGTGATTGACCCCGCCCCGCGAAGCTTCGGCGGCCCCGGCTCCTGAGCCGGCGCCCCGGCGCAAGGCCTCCTCGGCGGCCTCGGCCAAGGCGGCCGGGGCCGTCGATGCGGCAGCCGCCGCCGGTTCCGGCCCGGAGTCCGCGCCCGGCTCGCCCCTCGATCCG
>JAKAJW010000055.1 GCA_021813645.1 Pseudomonadota bacterium
CAGGTGTTGGCATTGGGGTCGAAACACTCGGCGAAGGGCACGCCCGACTCGAAGGCGCGAAACACCGCGCCGACCGCGATGCGCTCTTTCGGAAGGCCAAGCCGCAGCCCGCCGTGGCGGCCGCGCACCGTCTCGACGAACTCGAGTTGGCCGAGCGTGTTGATGACCTGGGCGAGATGGTTCTCGGAGGCGTTGCAGGCCTCCGCGATCTCGTGCTTGCGCACCGTGCGGCCGTCGTTGACGGCACACATCATCAGCGTGCGCAGCGCGAGGTTGGTTCGAATTGTCAGTCGCATGCCGGCGAAGCCTCCCAAAAGCTTCATTCCAGATGCATCGAAACCGGCGGCCGGACTTTGATCCAGATCACGCTTGCGGCAGAAACGGCCGGAACTGCCGCTTCTGGCGCCGCTGGCGGTCTGCCGTCCGGATCCGGCCGTTCGGCCCTGACGCGGCGCCCCGGCGGGTCTTGACTGTCGATTCATGAACGGTGCTAATGCTCGACGTGGCGACAGACCCATGGATCATGGCCGCGCCGCCAAATCCCAAACGAAATCAACAGCAGGGGGAACGCATGTTTATGAAAATGAGGCTCGCGGCCTTGGCGGCTGCGACCACTGTGGCGCTGGGCCAAACGGCGCCCGCCGTGGCGGCCACGCCGAAGGACGCGCTGGTGATGGCCTGGGCGATCGACGACATGATCTCGATCGACCCGGCCGAGGTCTATGAGTTCTCGGCGTCGGAAATGCTCGGCAACAGCTATCAGCGTCTGGTCACCTATGACGCCAAGGACGTCTCCAAGCTCTCCGGCCAGATCGCCGAAAGCTGGACCGTGTCGCCCGACGGCAAGACGATCAGCTTCAAGATCCGTCCGGGGATGAAATTCGCCTCCGGCGACCCGATCACCGCGGCCGACGCGGTGTTCTCGCTGCAGCGCGCGGTGAAGCTCGACAAGTCGCCGGCCTTCATCCTCGACCAGTTCGGCCTGACCAAGGACAACGTCGACAAGATGGTCGTCGAGACCGGGCCAATGAGCTTCGACTTCCACATGGACAAGGCCTACGCGCCGACGTTTGTGCTCTACTGCCTGACCTCGACCGTCGGCATGGTGGTCGACAAGAAGCTGGTGATGAGCCACGAGCAGAATGGCGACTTCGGCTACGGCTGGCTGAAGACGCATTATGCCGGCTCGGGTCCCTTCATGATCATGGAGTGGAAGCCGAACCAGGACGTGGTGATGCAGCGCAACCCGAACTACGACGGGCCGAAGCCGCCGCTGAAGATGGTGATCTACCGCCATGTGCCGGAACCGGCGACGCAGCGGCTGCTGCTGCAGAAGGGCGACATCGACATCGCCCGCAACCTCGGCGCGGATGACATCAAGGCGCTGAAGTCGGATGCCAACATCTACTTCGATCACGGCACCAAGGGCACCATCTACTACATGGGCCTGAACCAGAAGAACCAGTATCTGGCCAAGCCGCAGGTGCGCGAGGCGCTGAAATACCTGGTCCCCTATCAGTCGATCGCCGACACGATCATGGGCGGCCTCGTCAAGGTTCACCAGACCTTCGAGCCGAGCGGCATGCTGGGCACGCTGGAAAAGAACCCCTATGAGGCCAATGTCGCCAAGGCCAAGGAACTCTTGAAGGAAGCCGGGCTGCCCGACGGGTTCAAGGTGACCATGGACACCCGCAACACGGCCGACATCACCGGCATGGCGCAGGTGATCCAGCAGACCGCGGCCCAGGCCGGTATCCAGATCGAGCTGATCCCGGGCGACGGCAAGCAGACGCTGACCAAATATCGTGCCCGCAACCACGACATCTACATCGGCGTCTGGGGCCCGGACTATCAGGACCCGAACTCGAACGCCCAGGGCTTCGCCGCGAACCCGGATAATTCGGACACGGCGCAGACCAAGACGCTGGCTTGGCGGAACGACTGGAACATCCCGGATCTGACCAAGGAGACCGATGCGGCGTTGCTCGAATCCGATCCGGCCAAGCGCGCGGCGATGTATGAGGATCTGCAGCAAAAGGTTCTCGACAACGGTCCCTTCGTCATCATGTTCCAGCAGGTCGAGCAGTTCGGCATCCGCAAGAACGTGCATGGCGTCGTGGTCGGGCCGTCGTTCAACGACAACTCCTTCGCCGAGGCCAGCAAGAGCTGATGGTGGAAGAGATTGAAGAGGAGGGGCGCCGCGGCGCCCTTCCGCCCTTTGTCGGGCGGCTCGCCAAGCTGATCGCGACCTTCGTGATCACTCTGATCGGCCTCTTGGCCGTCACCTTCTTCATCGGTCGGGTGATGCCGATCGATCCTGTGCTCGCCGCGGTGGGCGATCGCGCCTCCGCCTCCACCTACCACAAGGTCTATCTGGAACTCGGCCTCGACAAGCCGCTGTGGGAGCAGTTCCTGATCTATGTCGGCCATGTTCTGCACGGCAATCTCGGCGAGTCGGTTCTGACCAACCGCCCGGTGCTCGAGGATATCGCCTCGGTCTTCCCGGCGACGCTTGAGCTGTCGACCGTCGCCATCCTGATCGGCACCCTCGTCGGCGTTCCCGCCGGCGTCTTCGCCGCCGTCCGCCAGGGCCGGCTCGCCGATCAGATCGTTCGCATTCTCGGCCTCGTCGGCTATTCCGCGCCGATCTTCTGGCTCGGCCTGATGGGGCTCTTGCTGTTCTACGCCCGGCTCGGCTGGGTGTCCGGGCCCGGCCGGCTCGACATCGCCTATCAGTTCGAGGTGACCAAGATCACCGGGCTGACGCTGATCGACACCGCGCTCGAAGGCCAGTGGGACGCGTTCTGGAATGCGGTCTCGCATATCATCCTGCCGGCCTCGCTCTTGGGCTATTACTCGATGGCCTATATCAGCCGGATGACCCGCAGCTTCATGCTGGCCGAACTCGGGCAGGAATACATCACCACCGCGCGGGTCAAGGGCGTGCGGGAAAGCCGGATCGTCTGGGTCCATGCGCTGCGCAACGCCGCGGTGCCGCTGATCACCGTCATCGCGCTGAGCTACGGCGGGTTGCTGCAAGGGGCCGTGCTGACCGAGACGATCTTCGCCTGGCCCGGGATCGGCATGTATCTGACCAATTCGCTCGGCTCGGCCGACATGAACGCAGTGCTTGGCGCCACTCTGGTGATCGGCGCGGCCTTCGTCGCGCTGAACCTGATTTCCGACGTGCTTTACGCGCTGCTCGACCCGCGCGTGCGGAGGGCGACATGACCGCGATCTCCACCCGCGAATGGCTGCTGAGCGATCAGCCCGGCTCGCGCCGCCAGGCCCGGCTCGGCCAGGCCTATCGCACCTGGCTCGGGTTGAAGACGAACCGGCTCGCCATGGTCGGGCTCGGCATCATCCTGACGCTGATCCTGATGGCGATCTTTGCCGATGTGCTCGCCCCCTATAATCCGGTCCAGGGCGGCAGCCTGCAAAGCCAGCGGCTGCTGCCGCCGTCCTGGACCCATCTGATGGGCACCGACGACCTGTCGCGCGACATCTGGAGCCGGATGGTCTACGGCAGCCGGGTGACGCTGCTGGTGGTGGCGCTGGTGACGGTGATCGCGACGCCGGTGGGGCTCTTCGTCGGCACCATCTCGGGCTATTTCGGCGGCTGGATCGACCGGGTCCTGATGCGGGTCACCGATATCTTCCTGGCCTTCCCGCAGCTCGTGCTGGCGCTCGCTTTCGCCGCGGCGCTGGGCCCGGGGATCGAGAACGCGATCATCGCCATCGCCATCACCTCCTGGCCGCCCTATGCGCGGCTGGCGCGCGCCGAGACGCTGACCATCCGCAACTCCGACTTCATCGCCGCGACCCGGCTGCAGGGCGCTTCCTCGGCGCGGATCATCTGGGGCCATGTGGTTCCGCTGTGCCTGTCTTCTGTGATCATCCGGGTGACGCTCGACATGGCCGGCATCATCATCATCGCCGCCGGGCTCGGCTTCCTCGGCCTCGGCGCGCAGC
>JAKAJW010000440.1 GCA_021813645.1 Pseudomonadota bacterium
CCGGACGAGGCTCCGACCACGGCGGTCGGCACGGGCATCGCGCGGCGCATCGTCCCCTGAGGCTTGCGTTCGCTCCCCGCCGGGGGCGATAAGGGCCGGTCATCACCGCAGGAACCGCGATGACCGTCCTTGCCTACAGCTGCCGCTCGGCGCCGACCATCAAGCGATTCATGGCGTCGGATGCCTTCTTTCGTGGCCTGATGGGACCGTTCGGCAGCGGCAAGAGCAGCGGCTGCGTGTGGGATTTGGTGCAGCGCGGGGTGGCGCAGGCGCCATCGCAGGACGGCATCAGGCGCTCTCGCTGGGTCGTGATCCGGAACACCAACAAGCAGCTCGACGACAGCACCATCAAGACCTTCCTGCAGTGGTTCCCGCCGCACATCCACGGCTCCTGGATGCCCTCGAAGAACAACTACGTCATCCGCAGCCTCCGGGCCGGCGCGTCGGAACCGCCGGCGGAAATCGAATTTCAGTTCCGGGCGCTGGATCGGCCCGATCAGGTCGGCAACCTGCTCTCGACCGAGTACACCGGCGGCTGGGTCAACGAAGCGCGGGAGGTTCCCTGGGCCGTGGTCGAGGCGCTCTCCGGGCGCGTCGGCCGCTACCCTGCGCAGCGTGACGGCGGCCCCACCTGGCAAGGGGTGGTGCTGGACACCAATCCGCCCGACACCGATTCCGAGTGGTACAAGTTCTTCGAGGAGGCCGACCATACCGAAGCCGTCGAGGCGCTGAATCGCGCTCTCCGCGCCAGAGGCAAGCCGACGCTGCCGCTGGACGGCTACGCCCAGGTTTTCAAGCAGCCGGACGGCCTGGGGCCGCAGGCCGAGAACCTGGATAATCTTCCAGCCGGCTATTACGAGCGCCTGGCCATCGGCAAGAGCGATGACTGGGTGAAGGTCTACGTCCGGGGCCGCTACGGGTTCACGGTCGACGGCCAGGCGGTGTTTCCGGAGTACTCCGACCAGATGCACTGCCCCGACGACGAGAAGCTCTGGCCGAAGACGATCCGCGGCGAGCTGATCTATCGGTCGTACGATTTCGGCCTCACTCCGGCCTGCGTCTTCAGCCAGATCACCCCGGACGGCCGCTGGATCGTGGTCGACGAGCTGGTCTCCGACTCGATGGGCTTCGACGAGTTCTCCGACGAGGTGCTCGAGCACAGCGCACGGCACTACCGGGGGGATGAGTTCATCGACATCGGCGACCCGGCCGGCAACCAGCGGTCGCAGACGGACAGCAAGACGTGCTTCCAGATCGGGCTGGCCAAGGGAATGACCATCCGGGCGGCGCCGCAGACGCTCCGCATCCGCCTCGAGGGCACCCGCAAGCCGCTCCGGACCATCGTCGGCGGGAAGCCTCAATTCGTGCTGCACCCGCGATGCAAGCGGCTGCGGCGGGCGCTGCTCGGCGGGTATCACTATCGGCGCATCCAGGTCGCGGGAGAGCGATATTCGACCGAACCAGAGAAGAACATGCACAGCCACGTCGCCGACGCGCTAACCTACGCCGGCGCCTGGCTGTTCGGGCCGGCGCTCCTCGAGCGCGAGAACACCGAAAGCGAGGACCGGGATAGCCGGATGACGGATCGCCGGACGCGCTCCCGCGTGACCGGATATTAGGAAAGGATGCGCGTGATGAGCGAGACGCAGGCTCCCGAGGAATTGGCCGCTGTTCCCCGCGAGAGGACCGCCGAGTGTCAGGAAGCGGAAGGGCTGCTTCTATCGCTGCTCCAGAAGCAGGGTTGGCAGACGGAGATGGGGCCCGCCACGGCCGGGATCACCTTGCGTCGCCACCAAGGGCAGGATCGGACGCGATACTATGACCTTTGGAATTTCGGCGGCTTGGCGCGGCTGGGGGCGGAAAGCCGAGGAGTGCAGGGATTCGACCCCGGGTTGTCGGATTGGAGGATGGGGTGCGTGTGGACCGCGGAGGTTCTCCGGCAGTGGGCAGAGCTGGGAGGTGCGTCGCCGGCGACGCATGTTCTGGTCTGGCGCCAGTTTCCATCGGTTGAGGTCGACACCGCGACCGGCCGCTTTCATCTTTTCTGCCGCCTGACCTTCCGCCGCAAGGATGAATGGATCCTGCCGGAGCAGGATGACAATGCGCTGACGGCTCGCCGTCAATTCGACTGAGCAAATTCCAGGAAAAAGGAAACCGACGCCCATGGAAGACCAGGCCCCCCTGAAGCTGCCGGCGAGCCTCATGCCCAAGAAGGCCGAGGCGTGCGGCTCCTGCCGATTCGTCTGGATGGAAGGCGCCGAGCTCGCGTGCCGCCGCTATCCGCCGGGCGTCCAGGTGGTCATGGTCCCTGCGCCCGCGCCTCGCGTCGGCCAGATGATGGCGCAGCAGATGATCGTCATCCCGAGTGTGCGGCCGGATTTCTGGTGCGGAGAATATTCGCCGCCCTACAATTTGCAGCAATAATCCATGGCCGACTCGCGCTGCCGCATCGGGAAAATCACCCCCAAGCCGGGGGGCGCTGGTCGTGCTGCCGAGACGTGGGTCGCCGACCGGGATGGCCGCTCGCGCGATGGACTGGGCGCGGGCGGTCGCGGAGGAGCCGAAGGTGATGGTGCTCGCTGCGGTGGCGCTGGTGCGGCAGCCGGACGGCCAGACAGCGGTCATCTCGACCTGGGCGACCGAGAGCGGAGGCGTGCCGGCGATGCTGCTACCTGAGCTCATGCGCGCCGAGCTCGAGCACTGCGTCTCGGGCAAGATGATCAGAAGTGCCATTCTCGACGTTCTGGGATATGAAGACCCCGACCCGGGAGGCGCAGCATGAGCGATCTGGCGGATGGCATGACGGCGGGCGGCGGCATCCTCGGCGCGCTCGGCAGGGTGTTCGGCGGCGGGCAGGGGGCACCCTCGGAGCCTGATGGGGAGGGCGCGAACGGGCCGCCCTCGGCAACGGCGGCGCCCGGCGGCCCCGACATGGAGCTCGCTGAGCGTCTCCGCCGGTGGGTCGGCATGGTCAACGTCGCCGAGGATGTCGACGAGGAGGAGCGGTCGCGGATCGCGCAGCTGGTGCTGCGGGAATACGACATCGACAAGCAGAGCCGGGCGGAGTGGGAGCAGAAATACGAGGAGTGGCTGAACCTCGCGATGCAGATCGCAGAGGAGAAGCAGTATCCCTGGCCGCGGGCATCGAACGTCATCTACCCGCTGCTGACGACGGCCTCGATTCAGTTCGCCGCCCGCGCCTATCCGGCCATCATCCGCGACCGCAATGTGGTCAAGGGCACCGTCTGGGGGAAGGACGAGGGCGAGCCTCAGATCAACCCGCAAACCGGGCAGCCCCTGATGGATCAGGGCGGCCAGCCGGTATGGGCCGTGCCGCCGGGCGCGAAGCGCCTCCGCGCCGACCGGATCGGCCAACACATGTCCTGGCAGCTTCTGCAGGAGCAGGAGGAATGGGAGCCCGAGACCGACCGGCTCCTGATCGTCCTTCCCATCGTCGGGTGCATGTTCCGCAAGAGCTATTTCGATCCCGTCCTGCAGAGGAACGTCTCGGAGACGGTCGACGCGCTGCATCTGGTGGTCAACTACAAGGTCAAGGCGTTCGAGCGGGCGCCACGGGTGACGGAGATCATCGAGCTCTATCCTCACGAGGTGGAGGAGCGCATTCGGGCCGGGGTGTTCCTCGAGGAGGACTATGGATTCGACCAGGACGCCGGCCAGGACGAGCAGGCGCCGATGACCTTCCTGGAGCAGCACCGCCGGTATGATCTGGACGGCGACGGCTACGAGGAGCCCTACATCGTCACCGTGGCGCGCGATTCTGGCCGGCTGGCGCGGATCAAGGCGGCCTACGACATGGACGGGGTGCTGTTCTCGGCCACCGACCACCGCATCCGCAAGGTCACGCCGGTCGCGTACTACACGAAATACGGCTTCATCCCGAACCCCGAGAGCGGCGTCTATGATCTCGGGTTCGGGCACCTGCTCTCTCCGATCAACGAGGCGATCAACA
>JAKAJW010000271.1 GCA_021813645.1 Pseudomonadota bacterium
CTCGGGCTGATCCCCTGGTTCGCCGAGGCCTGGAAGCTGCCGGCCGAGGACGCGGTGGATCTGCAGCGCCGGGCCGCGGAGGTCGGCGCGGTGAAGATCGCGGTGCCGCTGCTATCGCGGATCGCCAATTTCGACGACCTCGACCCGTTGCGGCTGGAGCCGGGGGTGCGGGTGGAGATCGTGCCGCCGGGCCGGCCGCTGCCGGGCGACGCGACGCTGGTGCTGATCCCGGGCAGCAAGGCGACGCTCGCCGACCTCGCCTTCTTCCGGGCCCAGGGCTGGGACATCGACCTGACCGCCCACCGCCGGCGCGGCGGCCATGTGCTGGGGCTCTGCGGCGGCTATCAGATGCTCGGCCGGACGGTGGCCGATCCCGAGGGGCTGGAGGGCGCCCCGGGCGTGGCGCAGGGGCTCGGCCTGCTCGATGTGGCCACGGTGCTTTCGCCCGAGAAGCGGCTGGCCGAGCGCCGAGGGATGGAGGCGGGCAGCGGCGCGGCGCTGCGCGGCTATGAGATCCACCTCGGCCGCACCGAAGGGGCGGACCGGGCGCGCGGCTGGATCCGGCTCGACGACGGGCCGGAGGGCGCGGAATCGGCCGATGGGCGGGTGCGCGGCAGCTATCTGCACGGGCTCTTCGCCGCGGACGGCTTTCGCCGCAGCTATCTCGCCCGGCTCGGCGCGGCGGGTTCGGCGCTTGACTACGAGGCCGAGGTGGAGGGCGTGCTGGACCGGCTGGCGGCGCATCTCGGCCGCGCGCTCGACCTCGATGCGCTGCTGGCGCTGGCGGCCGAGGTCTGAGGCCCGCGCAGGCGGTGCGGCCGCTCAGACGATGCGCGGCTCCAACTCCGAAGGATCGGCGGCATCGGCCTGCCAGAAGGCCTGCGCCTCGGCCGGCAGCCGGGCCAGCACGCGGTCGAACTCCGCCCGGTCGGTGCAGCGGCGGACCGCCCAGGCGGTCGCCTCGATCGCATTGTCCGGGGTCAGGTTGTGGTGCGGGCGCAGCGCCTGCGCCTCGGCGGTCAGCGTGGCGCGATCGGCGAAGGCGGCCGGCGGGTCGCTCGGCCGCCAGTCCTTGACGAAAATCGCCCGCAGCACCGCCGGCAGCACGCTGGCGAAGTCGAGCCCCTGCTGCGCGGTCAGCCGGCGGCGGAACACCTGCAGCACGCCGTCGACGGCGGTATAGGCCATGTTGTCGGAATCGAGCGCCATCCGGCCTTTCGCATCGTCGAGGAAGGCCCGCCATTCGGTGCTGGCGTGCCGGTAGGTCCAGGGCATGGGCATGGCGGCATCCGATCGGGCGGAAGGCGGGCAGCCCCATGCTGCGGCAGGCGGGACGGAAAGTCGAGCGGCCCTTGGCGCATGCGGCCGCCGAGTGACGCGCCGCCCCGATGGGGCGGCGCGCGGTGCACGATGGGCGCGCCGCCTGGGGCGCGCCCTAGCAGCGGCGGGCCGCCCCCGGTCAGCCCTTCGGGCCGATCTCGGCGATCAGCTTGGCGGTGTCCTGGACATAGCCGGCGATGCCGACCACCTTGCCCTGGGTGTCATGGAACAGCAGATAGGGCGTGCCCTGAATGCCCTGGGCATCCATCCAGGCGTTGTTCGCCTTCACCTTGGCGACCGCCTCCGCGTTGGACAGGTCCGCCGCGATGCCGCCCTCTTCCTGGGCCACGTCGAACTTCGTCTCGTCCTCGGTGAGGGCGGCGACCGGATCCTTGGCACCCAGGATCGCCGCGGCCTTGCCGAGCGAGCTCGGCTTCAGGAAGCCGACCTGGAGGATATGCACCTTCACGGTGCCGTCGGCGACGTAGCTCTTCAGGTCCTCGAAGGCCTTGTGGCAATAGATGCAGTTCGGGTCGAAAACGATCCAGAGCTCTTTCTTGGCGCTGTCCTGGCCCCAGAGATAGGTGACCGCCTTGTCGAGCGCGGCAAAATTCTCCGCGGCGGTCGGCGGCTGCGGCAGCATGGTGTCGGCGGCGGCCTGGGTCAGGTTCTGGCCCTGGGCATCGATGATCGCGCCCTGGAACAGATAGGCGCCGTCGGCCGAGGCGTAGAGGATGGTGTTATGCCCGGCGCCGAGCGACAGCGCGAGGCCGATCAGCCCGTTCGGGGCCTTGAAGGCCTTGAGGATCTGCGCCTTGCCGCCGGTCAGCTTGTCGAGCGTGGCCTGCACCGCCGGCGGCACCGGGATGACCTCGGGGGCGGCGGGGGCGGTGCTCTCCGCGGCAGCCGGCGCGCTGGCGGTCTGGGCTGCGGCCGGTTGCAGGCCGGCCAGGCCGAGCCCGGCGCAAAGCAGGGCGAAGGCGGCCAGCCGCGCGCGGCGGACCGACCGATGAAGGGGGAAAGGCGCCATGGGTTCTTCCTTGTGCAAAGCCTTGGTTTCGCGACCCACCGCCCGGCGGACGGCAGCCCGCGCCGGATTTCCTGCGCCCCCGTCTTTCCGCATGCCGCCGCCGCCGTCAATGCCCGGCTTGCCGGGGATGGCGGAGCCCGGCCGGCGATTTGGTCGCAAGCGGCCGGGGCGCCTTGATTTCCGCCCGCCCTTCCGGCACATCGGGACGACCCGGACCGAGGACAGCCCATGACCCGCATCGAGCGCAAATTCGCCAGCCTGAAGGCCGAGGGCCGCAAGGCTTTCGTCGCCTATCTGATGGCGGGCGATCCCGATCTGGCCACCTCGGCCGCGGTGATGGCGCGGCTGCCGGCCGCCGGGGTGGACGTGATCGAGCTCGGCATGCCCTTCACCGATCCGATGGCGGACGGCCCGACGATCCAGGCTGCGGGCCAGCGCGCCCTGGCCGGCAGCCAGACCCTGCAGAAGACGCTCGACATGGTGGCGGCCTTCCGCAAGACCGACGCCGACACGCCGATCGTGCTGATGGGCTATTACAACCCGATCTTCTCGCGCGGGGTCGACCGCTTCCTGGTCGACGCGAAGGCGGCCGGGATCGACGGGCTGATCGTTGTCGATCTGCCGCCGGAAGAGGACGCGGAACTGTGCATCCCCGCCCAGCAGGCCGGGATCAACTTCATCCGCCTCGCCACGCCGACGACCGATGCGAAGCGGCTGCCCAAGGTGCTGCAGAACACCTCCGGCTTCGTCTATTACGTCTCGATCACCGGGATCACCGGTGCCGCGACCGCGCAGAGCGCCGAGGTCGGCCCCGAGGTCGCGCGGATCAAGGCCTCGACCGATCTGCCGGTGGTGGTCGGCTTCGGCATCACCACCCCCGAGGCCGCGCGCGCCATCGCCGGGGTGGCCGACGGCTGCGTGGTCGGATCGGCCATCGTCAAGCGCATCGCCGAGGGCGAAAGCCCGGAGGCCGTGGCAGCTTTCGTCAAGACCCTCGCCGAGGGCGCGCACAGCGCCTGAGGCGCGGCGCGACCCTTCCAGGCTGCGTCACCGCCGCGGGGCCGGGCGTCGGGAGCCCGGCGTCAGCCGAGCTCGCGGCCGGCCAGCGCGCGGTTGATCTCGGCGCGGACCATCTTGCGTAGGTTGCGGCTGATCCGCTCGCCCAGGGCGCCCTGCAGCTCTTCGCGGATCAGCCCGCGAATGAGCTCGCGCAGCCCCTCTTCGTCGAGCTCCTCGGCCTCATCTTCCGGCCCGGCCTCGTTCGGCGGCGCGGCCGACGGGGCGCGATGGGCGAACTGCGGATGCATCTCGGCCTCTGCGTCGTCCACCTCGGCAAAGCCGGCCTCGGGCACCGCGCGATCGGCCGCCGCGGCGGTGCCGGCCGCCAGTTCGGCTTCCACGCGGGCCGCCTGCTCGGCCGCCGCGGCGGCCTCGGCCAGGATCGGCTCCGGCCAGGGCTCATTGGCCGCGACAGGCGCCTTCCGCCCGCGCGCGGCGGGTTCCGGCAGAGACTTGGAAAGATAGGGCGAGGGCGGGACTTCGCTGCCGTCCGGCTCCCAGTCTTCGGACCGGCCGGCGGCGGCGGTTTCCAGCGCCGCGACCTTCGCGG
>JAKAJW010000370.1 GCA_021813645.1 Pseudomonadota bacterium
GGTCGAGCTGCAGCGCATGGCCGCGCCGCGTCCGGCCCAGCCCGCCGCCCCCCCTGCCCCCGCGCCCGGCGCCCCCGCAGCCACCGCCGCGACCCAGCCGCCCCCCGACAAGGGCGTCTCTTTCACCGGCGAGGGCGTGAACATCTGGGTCGGCCGGGCCCGCGACACGACGAAATCGCACGGTTTCTTCCAGTTCCTCGAGCCGCGGAACCGGCTCTTGCCGGCCAAGGCCGGCGTGGCCTGCACGATCGCCACCGCCCCGGCCGATCAGGCCCTGCTGGCGCAGGTGCAGGCCCGGCAGAGCGCCAGCGAGCCGCCCGGCCCGATCGTGCTCGCCTCGGGCTCCTTCGCCTCGGCCGACGCGCTGGCGGCCGTCTCCGCCAGCTACAACCTCTACGACCTTCCCGGACTCTGGCGCCTGGCCGGCCAAGTGCCGCAGACGCCGCCGCCCGCGACGCTTCTCATCATCAACGCAAGCTCCATCCGAACGAACCGGTAGGGTGACCCCATGACCGACCAATCCCCCAACGACGTCTTCCACGCCTCCTCCTTCCTGCAAGGGGCGAATGCCGACTACATCGCCGATCTGGAGGCGCGCTATGCCGCCGATCCGGCCTCGGTCGACGCGCAATGGGCGGAGTTCTTCGCCGCCCTCGGCGACAGCGAGATGGAGGCCAAGCGCCAGGCGCAGGGCCCGTCCTGGGCGCGCGCCGACTGGCCGCCGACGCCGCACGACGACCTGACCGCGGCGCTGACCGGCGAATGGCCGGTGGCGCTGAAAGAGGTGCGGGCGGCCGGCGAGAAGATCACCGCCAAGGCGGCAGAGAAGGGCGTCAGCCTGACTGACGCGCAGGTGCAGCGCGCCGTGCTCGACTCGATCCGCGCGCTGATGATCATTCGCGCCTACCGCATCCGCGGCCATCTGGCCGCCGATCTCGACCCGCTGAAGATCGCCGAGACCGGCCTGCATCCCGAGCTCGACCCGCAGTCCTACGGCTTCACCGAGGCCGACATGGACCGGCCGATCTTCATCGACAACGTGCTCGGCCTGCAGACCGCCTCGATGCGCCAGATCATGGAGATCGTGAAGCGCACCTACTGCGGCACCTTCGCGCTGCAATACATGCATATCTCCGATCCCGAGCAGTCGAGCTGGCTGAAGGAGCGGATCGAGGGCTACGGCAAGGAGATCACCTTCACCCGCGAGGGCCGCCGGGCGATCCTGAACAAGCTGGTGGAGGCCGAGGGCTTCGAGAAGTTCTGCCACGTCAAGTTCATGGGCACCAAGCGCTTCGGCCTCGACGGCGGCGAGGCGCTGATCCCGGCGATGGAGCAGATCATCAAGCGCGGCGGCGCGCTGGGGGTGAAGGAGGTTGTCATCGGCATGCCGCACCGCGGCCGGCTCTCGGTGCTGGCCAATGTGCTGATGAAGCCCTACCGGGCGATCTTCAACGAGTTTCAGGGCGGCAGCTACAAGCCGGAAGACGTCGACGGCTCGGGCGACGTGAAATACCACCTCGGCGCCTCGGCCGACCGCACCTTCGACGGCAATACCGTCCACCTGTCGCTGACCGCGAACCCCTCGCATCTCGAGGCGGTGAACCCGGTGGTGCTGGGCAAGGCGCGGGCCAAGCAGGATCAGCGCACCGATTCCGACCGCCAGCAGGTCATGCCGATCCTGCTGCACGGCGACGCGGCCTTCGCCGGCCAGGGCGTGGTGGCGGAATGCTTCGGCCTGTCGGGGCTGAAGGGCCACCGCACCGGCGGCACCATCCATGTCGTGGTGAACAACCAGATCGGCTTCACCACCGCGCCGTCGTTCTCGCGCTCATCGCCCTACCCCACCGATATCGCGCTGATGGTCGAAGCGCCGATCTTCCACGTGAACGGCGACGACCCCGAGGCGGTGGTGCATGCCGCCAAGGTGGCGACCGAGTTCCGCCAAAAGTTCCACAAGGACGTGGTGATCGACATCTTCTGCTACCGCCGGTTCGGCCACAACGAGGGGGATGAGCCGATGTTCACCAACCCCGCGATGTACAACCGGATCAAGCGGCAGAAGACCACGCTGCAGCTCTACACCGAGCGACTGGTGCAGGACGGGCTGATCCCGGAAGGCGAGATCGAGGATATGAAGGCGGCCTTCCAGGCCACGCTGAACGCCGAGTTCGAGGCCGCCAAGGACTACCGTCCGAACAAGGCCGACTGGCTCGACGGCCGCTGGTCCGGCCTCGGCCGCGAGAACGAGGAATACCAGCCCGGCCAGACCGCCATCGCGCCGGAGACGCTGAAGGAGGTCGGCACGGCGCTGACCCGGGTTCCCGCCGGCTTCAACCTGCACAAGACCGTCGGCCGCCTGCTCGAGGCCAAGGCGCAGATGATCGAGACCGGCCGCGGCTTCGACTGGGCCACCGGCGAGGCGCTCGCCTTCGGCAGCCTGCTGGCCGAGGGCTTCCCGGTCCGGCTGGCCGGCCAGGACGCCACCCGCGGCACCTTCTCGCAGCGCCATTCCGCCTTCATCGACCAGTCGACCGAAGAGCGGCACTACCCGCTCAATCACATCAAGCCGGGCCAGGCCCGCTATGAGGTGATCGACTCGATGCTGTCGGAATATGCCGTGCTCGGCTTCGAATACGGCTATTCTCTGGCCGAGCCGAACGCGCTGGTGCTGTGGGAGGCGCAGTTCGGCGACTTCGCCAACGGCGCGCAGATCATGTTCGACCAGTTCATCTCCTCGGGCGAGTCGAAGTGGCTGCGGATGTCGGGTCTCGTCATGCTCTTGCCGCATGGCTACGAGGGTCAGGGGCCGGAACACAGCTCGGGCCGGCTGGAGCGCTGGCTGCAGCTCTGCGCCCAGGACAACTGGATCGTCGCCAATGTCTCCACCCCGGCGAACTACTTCCACATCCTGCGCCGGCAGATCCACCGCAGCTTCCGCAAGCCCTTGGTGCTGATGACGCCGAAATCGCTCTTGCGCCATCCGCTCTGCATCTCGGACGCCGAGGATTTCACCACCGGCTCGCAGTTCCACCGCGTGCTGTGGGACGATGCCGAAAAGGGGCATTCCGACACCAAGCTGGCGGCCGACAAGAAGATCAAGCGGGTCGTGCTGTGCTCGGGCAAGGTCTATTTCGACCTCTTGGCCGAACGCGACAAGCGCGGCATCGACGACATCTACCTGATGCGGATCGAGCAGTTCTACCCGTTCCCGGCGATGTCGCTGTCCAAGGAGCTCGAGCGGTTCAAGGGCGCCGAGATCGTCTGGTGCCAGGAAGAGCCGAAGAACCAGGGCGCCTGGAGCTTCATCGAGCCGAACCTGGAATGGGTGCTGACCCGGCTCGGCGCCAAGCACCAGCGGCCGCGCTACGTCGGCCGGCCCGCCACCGCCTCGCCCGCCTCCGGCCTGATGAGCCAGCACAAGGCGCAGCAAGAGGCGCTGGTGGACGAAGCGCTGACCATCGGAGGGTAAGGGATGACGGTTGAGGTCCGGGTTCCGACCCTCGGCGAAAGCGTGACCGAGGCGACGGTGGCCACCTGGTTCAAGAAGGTCGGCGACCCGGTCGCCGTCGACGAGATCCTCTGCGAGCTGGAAACCGACAAGGTGACGGTGGAGGTCCCCGCCCCCGCCGCCGGCAAGCTGATCGAGATCGTGGCGCCGGAAGGCGCCACGGTCGGCATCGCGGCACTCCTCGCCCAGCTCGGCGCGGCCGAGGAGCAGCCCCAGGACAAACAACCGCCCAAGGCCCAGCGGGGCAACGGCGCAGGAGTGGCGAAGATGATCGACGTGATGGTGCCGACCCTCGGCGAAAGCGTGACCGAGGCGACGGTGGCGAGCTGGTTCAAGAAGGTCGGCGATAGCGTCCAGCAGGACGAGATGCTGTGCGAGCTGGAAACCGACAAGGTCTCGGTCGAGGTGCCCGCCCCGGCCGCCGGAGTGCTGACCGAGATC
>JAKAJW010000342.1 GCA_021813645.1 Pseudomonadota bacterium
CCTGTCCGGGCTGGTGATCCTGGAGACCAACACCCAGCCGGGCATGACCCCGACCTCGCTGACGCCGGAACAGGCGGCCCATTGCGGCATCAGCTTCCCCGAGCTCTGCCGCTGGATCGTGGAGGATGCCTCGTGCAGCCGATGACGCTCCGCCGCGATCCCGCCCCGTCGCGTATGTCCTACCGGATGCAGCGGCTCTGGCTGACGCCGGCCTTCCGCATCTTCCTGCGCCACGGCCTGCCGCTGCTGGTGGTGATGGGCTTCTTCGGCATCTACCTCAGCTCGCCTGTCCGCCGCGCCGATGTCGTCGCCGGCTATCAGTCGATCCGCCATGCCGTCGAACATCGGCCGGAATTCATGGTCTCGATGATGTCGATCCACGGGGCCAGCACGCCGCTGGCCGACGCCATCCGGTCGATGCTGGACATCAGCTTCCCGATCTCGTCCTTCGATCTCGACCTGAAGGCGATGCGGGCGAAGATCGAGGCCCTCGACGTGGTCGCCTCGGCCAATCTCCAGGTCGTCGCCGGCGGGGTGCTGCAGGTCACCATCACCCAGCGGAGCGCCGCCTTCGTCTGGCGCACCCGCGACGGGCTGGAGCTGATCGACGCCACCGGCCACCGGGTCGCCTCGATCACCTCGCGCGAGGCCACGCCCAACCTGCCGCTGATCGCCGGCCTGGGGGCCGACAAGGCGGCGGCCGAGGCCCAGGCGATCTTCGCTGCCGCCGGCCCGCTGGCGCCGCGCATCCGTGGCCTCGTCCGGGTCGGCGACCGGCGCTGGAACGTGGTGCTCGACCGAGACCAGGAAATTCTGCTGCCCGAACAAGATCCGGTCGCCGCGCTGGAACGCGTGATCGCGGTGGATCAAGCCCAGGCGCTGTTCGCCCATGACATCACCGTGGTCGACATGCGCTTGCCGAACCGTCTGACCCTACGCCTGTCCGACGCGGCCTTCGCCGCGCGGCAACATGCCCTCGGCCTCGATATGGCCGCAAAGAAAGCAGGAGCGCAAAAGCCATGACCGAGCTCTATCAGTCGCAACGCGCCATGCGGAACATGCGCCGCGCCGCGATGCAGCGCGGGGTGATCGCCATCCTCGACATCGGCACCTTCAAGATCGCCTGCCTGGTGCTGCGCTTTGACGGGCCGAGCCAGCTGACCGACCGCGACGCGGTCGGCCCGATGGCCGGCCAGTCCTCGTTCCGCGTCATCGGCGCCGCCACCACCCGTTCGCGCGGGGTGCGCTTCGGCGAGATCCACACCATGCCGGAAACCGAACGTGCGGTGCGCACCGCGGTGCAGGCCGCCCAGAAGATGGCGAACGTCCGGGTCGACCATGTGATCGCCTGCTTCTCGGGGGCGCGGCCGCGCAGCTACGGGCTGGTCGGCGAGCACCACCTGCAGGAGCGGATGGTGACCGAGCAGGACGTGGCGCGGGTGCTCGCCGCCTGCGACATGCCCGACATCGGCCGCGACCGCGAGGTGCTGCACGCCCATCCGGTGAACTTCGCGCTCGACCACCGCTCCGGCCTCGGCGACCCGCGCGGCCAGGCCGGCAACAAGCTGTCCTGCGACATGCACATGCTGACGGTGGACGCTCTGGTGGTGCAGTCGCTGCTGCACTGCATCAACCGCTGCGATCTCGAGGTCGCGGGCCTCGCCTCCTCGGCCTATGTCTCCGGCATCGCGAGCCTCGTCGAGGACGAGCAGGAGCTGGGCGCGGCCTGTATCGACCTCGGCGGCGGCGCCACCGGCCTGTCGATCTTCATCAAGAAGCACATGATCTACGCCGATAGCGTGCGGCTCGGCGGCGACCACATCACCTCGGACATCTCCAAGGGGTTGCAAATCCCGCTCGCCGTGGCCGAGCGGATCAAGACCCGGCACGGCGGGGTGCATGCCACCGGCATGGACGACCGCGAGATGATCGACATCGGCGGCGATTCGGGCGATTGGGACAAGGACCGCCGCCAGGTGTCGCGCGCCGAACTGATCGGGATCATGCGGCCGCGCGTCGAGGAAATCCTGGAAGAAGCGCATGCCCGGCTGGAAGCCGCCGGTTTCGACCATCTTCCCTCCCAGCAGATCGTGCTGACCGGCGGCGGCAGCCAGCTTTTGGGGCTCGACGGACTGGCCGCGAAGATCCTCGGCCAGCGGGTCCGCCTCGGCCGGCCGCTGCGCATCCAAGGCCTGCCGCAGGCGGCCACCGGCCCGGCTTTCTCAAGCGCCGTGGGGCTTTGCCTCTTCGCCGCCCATCCGCAGGACGAGTGGTGGGATTTCGAAATGCCGGCCGACCGCTACCCCGCGCGCTCGTTCAAGCGGGCCGTCAAATGGTTCAAGGATAACTGGTGACCACTACAGGATGAGGTAATGGCAAAATCCCGCCTGCGGACCCGTTCCTTCAGCCACATTTTGTGGTTGAACGGCTTTTTTTGCGTGACCTCAGGGCGGTCTCTGGCTAAACTCGTGGAAATGCGGGGGATGATCGGCGGGGCAGGCCGGAATCAGGTGCAGGCGGGATAAGGCGATGACTTTGAACCTCACGATGAATGAGCAGGAAGAGCTGAAGCCGCGGATCACGGTCTTCGGGGTCGGCGGTGCCGGGGGCAACGCCGTCAACAACATGATCGAAAAGCAGCTGGAAGGCGTCGAGTTCGTCGCGGCGAACACCGATGCCCAGGCGCTCGCCCAGTCGCGCGCCCCGGCCAAGATCCAAATGGGCGTGAAGGCGACCGAGGGGCTCGGCGCCGGCGGCAAGCCCTCGATGGGCGCCATGTCGGCCGAAGAGAGCATCGAGGAGGTCGTCGACCACCTCGCCGGGGCGCATATGTGCTTCATCACCGCCGGCATGGGCGGCGGCACCGGCACCGGCGCCGCGCCGATCATCGCCCAAGCCGCGCGAGAGCTCGGCGTGCTGACGGTGGGTGTGGTCACCAAGCCGTTCCAGTTCGAAGGCGCCAAGCGGATGCGCCAGGCCGAAGAGGGCGTCGAGGCGCTGCAGAAGGTCGTCGATACGCTCATCATCATCCCGAACCAGAACCTGTTCCGGCTGGCGAACGAGAAGACCACCTTCACCGAAGCCTTCGCCATGGCCGACGACGTGCTCTACCAGGGCGTCAAGGGCGTCACCGACCTGATGGTTCGCCCCGGCCTGATCAACCTCGACTTCGCCGACGTGCGCGCGGTGATGGACGAAATGGGCAAGGCGATGATGGGCACCGGCGAGGCCTCCGGCGAGGATCGCGCCGTCCAGGCCGCCGAGAAGGCGATCGCCAACCCGCTGCTCGACGAGATCAGCCTGCACGGCGCCCGCGGTGTGCTGATCAACATCACCGGCGGCTACGACATGACGCTGTTCGAGCTCGACGAAGCGGCGAACATCATCCGCGAGAAGGTCGACCCCGACGCCAACATCATCGTCGGCTCGACGCTGGACACCTCGATGGAAGGCAACATCCGGGTCTCGGTCGTGGCGACCGGTATCGACGCCTCTTCCGTCACCCGCGAAGTGCCGCAGCCGCGCCGCCGCATGGCCGAGCCGCTGAGCCAGCCGCAACCGGCGCCGCGCGCCGAAGCCCCGGCCCCGAAGCGGGAGAGCGCGCCGCAGCCGATGCCGGCCGCCTATCAGCCGGCCAGCCCGGCGGCGGAAGAGCCCGGCCTGTTCGAGCGCTCCGTGACCGAGACGGAAGAGCCGGAGGCGCCGGCCTTCGTGCCGCCGACCGCCCCGCAGGTCGCCGCGACCCCGGTCGCCGCCCGGGCCAAGGACGACGAACTGCCGCCGCCCGCCTATCGGCCGCAGGCCCGGCCTGAGCCGACGATCGCTGCCGCCGACGACGCCGGCAGCTTCGTGGCGCCGCGTCCGCGCCAGGCCGGCACGCCCTCGCCGGAAGCGATGGCGCGCCTCGCCGCCGCGGTGAACCGCACGCCGGGCCCGAC
>JAKAJW010000214.1 GCA_021813645.1 Pseudomonadota bacterium
GATTCGCGCGCCCCCGCCCCCTCCGCCCGGCCCCCGGGGCGCCCCCCCGCCCCCCGCCCGGACGGGCCAACCCCTTGAACCGCCTGCAAGATCGGGCTATGGCAAGGGGGCTCACGGGGGAACGGTGCGGATGGACGATCTTCTGACGACGCGTGACCGGGCGCTGACCGCCGTGCTTCCCGCGCTCAATTCGATCGATTTCGTCCGCCAGGCCTTCCGCTGCTATGACAGCGGCCGCCCCTTCGCCGTGCTGAAGGAGGGGATCGACCCCGCCGACTACCCCGGCCTGGGTGCGACCGAGCGGCTGGCGGTGGCGCCTGCGCATGGCTGGGCGCAGCTTGCGCACCGGCCGCGGCTCAGCGACGATCTGGCCCAGATCGTCTTCACCTCGGGCACCGAGGGTCGGCCCAAGGCGGTCTGCCTGAGCCACCGCAACCTGGCCGTCTCGGTCGAGCGGCTGAACGCGGCGATGGGGCTTACCGCCGAGGTGCGCGAATATGTGGGCGTGCCGGTCACCTATTCCTTCGGGCTCGGCCGGGTCCGGGCGGTTTCGGCGGCGGGCGGAGCTTTCTACCTGCCCGAACGCTTCGACCCGGCCGAACTGCGCCGGATGCTTGAGGCGGGCGAGGTGAACGCGGTCTCGGCCGTGCCGAGCCTCTGGCGCATCGTTCTGGCGAACCCCGCCGCGCTGGCCGGGGCGGGGGCGCAGGTGCGCTGGATCGAGATCGGCAGCCAGTACATGCCGCGGGCCGAGAAGGAGGCGATGGTCCGCCTCTTTCCCAATGCCCGCATCCTGCAGCATTACGGGCTGACGGAAGCCTCGCGCACGACCTTCCTCGATCTGTCGGCAGCGCAGGGCGAGGCGCTTGAATCCGTGGGACGGCCCACCGGGGCGGTCGAGCTGCGGATCGGCTCCGAGGGCGAGATCTGCATCCGCGGTCCGCATGTGGCGCTGGGGCTCCTGCAGGACGACGGCAGCATGCGGCCGGTTGCCGATGCGGCGGGCTGGCTGCACACCAGCGACCGCGGCGAGATCCGCGGGGGCGATCTGTTCTATCTGGGCCGGCTCGACGACCAGATCAACGTGGCCGGGGTGAAGGTGGCCGCCGAGGCGCTGGAGCGTGACATCCGCGATCTGGTGGGCGGGGCGGGCAGCTTTGCCATCGCCGCCATTCCCGACCCGCTGCGCGGCGACGGGGTGCTGCTGGCGCTGGCCGCCGCGGTGGGCGACCGGCGCGCGCTTCTGGTGGCGGCGGCGGAGCTTGCGCTGAGGCGGCACGGGATCCAGCAGCCCGGCGTGCTGCGGGTGATGGAGGTGGCGGAGCTGCCGGTCACCGAGACCGGCAAGATCCAGCGCCGCGCGCTGCGCGACCGCCATGTGGCCGCCACCGCCCCGGCGACCGGCGCCGCTGCGGGTGCAGCCGAGGGGGGGGCCGCCGCCGCGGCCGCCGGTCTCGGCCCCGCCGAACAGCGGGTGGCCAGGGCCTGGCAGGCGGTGGTGGGGCCGATCCCGGTCTCGGCCGCCTCGAGCTTCTACGACGTGGGCGGCGATTCGCTCAGCGCGGTGCAGCTTGGCCTGGTGATGGAGGGCCAGTTCAACCGGGCCGCGGTGCGCGCCACCTTCGAGGGCCGCCCGCTGGCCGAGGTGGCCCGCCTGGCCGAGGCCACGGCCGGTGCCGCCGCCGCCGCGCCCGCCGCCGCGGTCCTGCCCGAGGCCACGGTGAAGACCTGGGCGATCAATGCCACCCGCGGCGTCATGGTGCTGTCGGTGCTGCTGTCGCACTGGGGGCCGGGGCTCTTCGACCGCTTCGGCCTGATGGCCGTGGCCGACCGCTGGTTCGGCCTGCTCTACCGGATGGGCACGCCGGGCTTCGGCACCGTCTTCGGGGTGGGGCTGGGGTTCTTCATGCTGCCCGACTACCTGAACCGGCGCGCCTCGGTGGCCAAGCGGCTGCGCTCCTCGCTGGTCCTGGTGCTGGCGGGCCTGGCGGTGACCGGGGGCGCCGATCTGGTGCTGCAGGCGGTCGACGGCCGGCCGCTCGACGGACGCACGGTGGCGGGCGCCTTCTACAACGTGCTGGCCTATTACACCCTGGCGCTCATCGGCGCGCGGCTCTGGCTGGGCTTTCTGGCCCGGCGGCAGGAGCCGGTGCTCTGGGCGCTCGGGCTCTCGATCGGCTCCTGGGGGCTGTGGTGGATGGCGGACGCGCTGCTGCCCACCCCCGTCGACAGCCTCCTGGAATGGCCGCGGCTGATGCTGGTGGCCGAGCATTACAGCATCTTCCGGGTCTCGGCCGTGGTCTTTGCGGGGCTCGCCATGGGCTATCGGCTGTCGCGGCAGGACGCCGCCACGGGCGCGCGCGATCTGATGGTGGCCGGGGCCTTCGGGGCCGCGCTGAGCCTGGTCGCGGGGCTCGACATCCTGGGCCCCGACGCGCTGAGCGGGCGCAGCGGGCCGTTCTACGGAGGCGCGCTTGGCGCGGTGTTCTTCGCCTCTGTCGCCTTCCTGATGCTCGGGGGGGCGATCACGGCGCTGCGCGCCTGGGGGCGGCTGCCGCGCCCGGCCGGGGCCCTGCTGCGCGGGCTGATCGTGATCGGCGGGCTGGCGCTGCCGATCTATGCCTTCCACCGCGTGGTCATTCCGGTCAAGGATATCCTGGTCGCCGCGGGGCTGCATGGCGGGGTCGCGCTGCTGATCCCGATGGGGATCTTCCTGGCGCTGCTGGCCTATGGCTGGCGTCGGCTGCGGAGAATGTACTTTGCCTGAGCCGGGCGGCACCACAACAGGGGTTTCACGCGGAATGACTTCGGATACTCCGGCACCGGCCGGGCGGCGCTATGCCCTGATCACCCCCTGCCGCAACGAGGCCGATTTCATGCGCCGCACGCTGGACAGCGTGGTGGCGCAGAACATCCGCCCCGCGCTCTGGCTGATCGTGGACGACGGCTCGACCGATGCGACGCCGCAGATCCTGGCCGACTACGCCGCCCGCCACGACTGGATCGAGGTGGTCACCAAGCCCGACCGCGGCAAGCGGGCGGTGGGGCCCGGGGTGATCGAGGCCTTCTATTACGGCTACAGCCGGATCACCCCGGAGGCCTATGACTACATCTGCAAGTTCGACCTCGATCTCGACCTGCCGCCGACCTATTTCAGCGGCCTGATCCGCCGGATGGAGGAAAATCCGCGGATCGGCTCCTGTTCCGGCAAGCCCTTCTTCCGCACGCCCGGGGGGGCCGAGGTCGACGAGGTCTGCGGCGACGAGATGTCGGTCGGCATGACCAAGTTCTACCGTACCGCCTGCTTCCGCCAGATCGGCGGCTTCGTGCAGGAGGTGATGTGGGATGCGCTCGATTGCCACAAGGCGCGCCAGCTGGGCTGGATCGCCTGTTCCTGGCCGGATGCCGAGCTGCGCTTCGAACACCTGCGCCCGATGGGATCGAGCCAGCAGGGCATCCTGACCGGGCGGATGCGGCATGGCTTCGGCCAGTACTACATGGGCAGCGATCCCTGGTTCTTCACCGCAAGCTGCATCTTCCGCCTGGCGCACCGACCCTTCGTGATCGGCGGGCTGGCCAGCTGGTGGGGCTACATGCGGTCCTGGCTGAAGCGGCTGCCGCAGCATGGCGACCGGACGCTGGTGGCGTTCATCCGCGCCTACCAGCGCCGCGCGCTGCGGGTGGGCAAGGCCCGCGCCGTGGCCGAGATCAACGCCCGCCAGGCGGCGCGCTGGAACCCCGACGCGCCCGCCCCGGCGGCCCCCGCGGGGCGCCCGGCATGAGCCCGGCCGGGACGAGTGCGGCAGAGATCGGCCCGATCGCCTATCTGACCGGCGAATATCCCAAGGTCTCGCATACGTTCATCGAGCGCGAGATCGCCGCGCTCCGGGCCCGCGGGCTTGTGGTGCTGACCTGCACCATGCGCCGCCCGCCCCC
>JAKAJW010000329.1 GCA_021813645.1 Pseudomonadota bacterium
AGCCGGTCTGGCCTTCGAAAAGTCGGCCGTAAAGATCGGTCGGCACCAGCAGGCCGATGATATGCCGGCGCCCGTCGCTCAACTGCTTGACCATGCCCAGCATGCCGTCCAGCACATAGCCCAGATGGTCGGGCGCGTGGCCGTCCTCCACCAGAACCGTGCCGGCCGGAACTGTTCGGTAGTGCCAGAGCGCATCGAACGGGGCGGACAACTCGGGTGGCAGCGCCGCCGCCAGCCGGGTCAGCTTGTCGCCGACCGATGCATCGCGCCCCCCCGAGCCGTCGCTGTCGCCGTCGCGATTGCCGCCTACCATACCCACCCCTAGCTGTCCGCGCGCCCGCTCTCCGGCCGGCGGCTCCCCCGCGGCTCCCCCCGTGGAAATTAGACCAAACGCACCGCCCGATCACAAGAGCGACAAGCCTGGGCATTGAAGCATTTGCCCACAGTCCCCACATGGGACTCGAATTTTTGTCGAATCTTTACATTCGCAGCGGGCCCTCGGCCATGCCGCAACCACGAATTGGAGGCTTGATATGTCCGGCCAAGTCGTTTCGCCATCGTCGGCCCAATGCGAAAATTGCCATGCACGGCGCCACGGCCCCTGCGCCAGCCTTCCGGCCGCTTCCCTCGCCCGCTTTGCCGAGGCCGCACGCCCGGTCGACTATCCCGCCGGCCATTGCTTCTGGGACGAGGACGGCCGGGTGAATTTCGTCGGCATCCTCAAGACCGGCTATCTGCGCATGCTGCGCTACACCGCCGATGGGCGCCGGCAGATCATGGCGCTGGTCGGTCCCGGCGATATCGTCGGCGAAGGCTTCCGTCCCGTAGCGGGCTACCGGCTGGAGGCGTCGACCCCCGCCACCATGTGCCGGTTCGAGCCCGCAGTTTTCGAACGCTTGCTGGAACGCGAACCGGAACTGCGCCGCGCGGTCTGCCGCGACTACCTCGACCAGCTCGACGGGCTGCGCCGCACCACCTGGTCGCTCGGGGTACAAAGCCCCAGGGAACGGCTCTGCGCCTTCCTCTCCCTGTCCTGCCGGACCATGCCCTTCGCCCCTTCGCCCAAGGGCGGCGGGCTGCTGACGCTGGAACTGCCGCGCGCCGACATCGCCGATCTGCTCGGCACCACGAAAGAAACGATCAGCCGGCTGACCCATCGGCTGCAGTCCTCCGGCCTGCTCAGGATCCGCGACCCGCGCCGCTTCTTCATCCCCGATCTGGCGCGGCTCGAACGGGCCGGCGGCCTGAATCCGCCGCAAACCGCAAGGGTCAAGGCCGCGCAGCCGCAGCGCTGCGAAGCCTAGGCCTTGGCTTCCCCCCGCCGGGCTGCGAGGATGCTCGCGGCGCAGCGAGACGGAGAGCGCGGCATGCTTGAAATCGACCTCAATTCCGACCTCGGCGAGGGCTACGGCCCTTGGCGGATGGGCGAGGATGCGGCGCTGCTTGATGTGGTGACGTCAGCAAATGTCGCCTGCGGCGGACATGCCAGCGACCCCGAGACGATGTTCGCCACCCTCAGCGCCGCCGTCGCCCGCGGCGTGGTGATCGGCGCCCATCCCGGCTACCCGGATCGCGAAGGCTTCGGCCGCCGGGTGATCCCGATGTCCGGGCCGGAAATCACCCGCATGGTCGCCAGCCAGATCGGCGCGCTGATCGGCGTCGCGGCCCTGGTGCCGGCCGACGTGCGCTACGTGAAGCCGCATGGCGCCCTCGGCAATCTCGCCGCCGCCGACCGCGCGGCGGCCGAGGCCGTCGTGGCGGCCGTCAAGGCTTTCCCCCAACGCCTGGCCATCCTGGCGATCTCCGGCACGATGCTGGAAGGCGTCGCCCGCGCCGCCGGCGTGCCGGTCTATTCCGAAATCTTCGCCGATCGCGCCTATCTGCCCGATGGCCAGCTGGTGCCACGCAGCCGGCCCGGCGCGGTGCTGCACGATGCCGAAGCGGCGGCCGAACGGCTGATCGGCTTTCTCGACTCCGGCCTGATGCCGACGCTTGACGCCGGGCCGATCCGGCTCGCGGCGCAATCGATCTGCGTGCATGGCGACAGCCCCGGCGCGCTGGCCATGGCGCAGCGCCTGCGCGCCCGGCTGGCCGAGGCCGGCGTGACGTTGAAACCCTTCCTCGGCTGACCATGGCCACGCCCGTCTTCCGGCCGGTGGCCGATCACGCACTCCTGGTCGAATTCGGCACCGAAATCGGCGATACCGCCCACGAGGCCGTGTTGAGCCTCGACCGCGCGCTGGCCGCCGCGCCATTCCCCGGTTTCCGCGAGGCGATCCCGGCTTATGTGAACCTGCTCGTCGATTTCGACCCCCAGCAGGCCGACCACGCCGGCGCCGAGGCGGGGCTCCGTCGCCTGCTCTCGGCCCGACCGCCGGCCCCGGCACCGCAAAGCTGGCAGGTCGCCTGCTGCTACGAGGCCGAATTCGCCCCCGATCTCGACGCGCTGGCCGCGGCCTGCGGCCTCAGCCGCGAAGCGGCGATCGCCGCTCATCTCGCCGCGGAATACCGCGTCTACATGTATGGTTTTGCGCCGGGCTACGCCTATCTCGCCGGGGTGCCACCGGCGCTGCAGCAGCCGCGCAAACCCGCCCCGGTGCGCGGCCTGCCCGCCGGCAGCGTCATGGTGGCGGGCCCGCAATGCCTGGTCAGCACGCTCGTCATGCCGACCGGCTGGTGGGTGATCGGCCGCTCGCCCGAGCGCATCCTGCTCAATGAGGCCGACCGGCCGGTGCTGTTCGCGGTGGGCGATCGGGTGCGGTTCCGTCGCATCGCCCGCGCCGAACTGGAGCGCGCGCCATGAAGGCCCTGCTGCGCGCCAGCTTCGCCGGCCCCTATGTCACCGTGCAGGACGGCGGCCGCCCCGGCCGGATGCGCTTCGGCGTGCCCGCCTCGGGCGGCATGGACCGGCTCGCGCTCGCCGCCGCCAATCTGGCGCTCGGCAATCCGGCCGGCGCGCCGGTCGTCGAGATCTCCCGCGGCGGGCTGGTGCTCGACTGTCTGGAGGGCGCGCTCAGCCTCGCCGTGGCCGGCGGCGGCTTCATCCTGGAAAGCCGCGGCGAAAAGCTCGGCGCCTGGCGCGTGCTCAGCCTGCGGGCCGGCGAGCGGCTGGCGATCCGGCCCGGACCCTGGGGCAGCTGGTGCTATCTCGCCTTCGCCGGGCAGCTGCGGGCCCCCGTCTGGCTCGGCAGCCAGGCCACCCATGCGCTGTCGGGGCTCGGCGGTGGGGTGATCCGCAGCGGACAGGAGATCGCCGTCGACGACGCCGAGATCCGCGCGGAGCTGGCCGGCGCCATCCCCTGCCCCGTGCTGGCCCGGCCGCGGCACCGGCTGCGGGTCGTGCTCGGCCCGCAGGACCGCTTCTTCCCTGCCGCCGCGCTGGAAAGCTTCCTGACCGCCCGCTACCGGCTCACCGAGTCCTATGATCGGATGGGTGTCCGCCTCGCCGGCCCGAGCGTCACCCCGGAGGGCGCGCTGTCGATCCCGTCCGAGGCGATCCTGCGCGGCTCGGTCCAGGTCGCGGGCGACGGCGTGCCGACGATCCTGCTCGCCGATCATCAGACCACCGGCGGCTATCCGAAGATCGCCACCGTCGTCAGCGCCGATCTCGACAGCCTGGCCCAGCTTCGTCCGCGCGACGGCGTCGGCTTCGAGGCGGTCAGCCCGGACCGGGCGGTGGCGCTGGCCCGGCAGCGGGCCGCGGCGGAACGCGCCTATCTGGCCGCCCTCGCCCGCCACACCGCCACCGCCACGGCGGGCGGCAAGACGCTGCCGCGCTGAACGGCTCAGGCCGCCGCCTGCTTCTGCGCCTGCACGAAAAGCGCGCGCAGCTTGGCCTCGTCGGTCGACGACAGGTTGGTGCGCAGCACCGTGCCGCCCAATTCGGCCAGATGCGCGATCACCCGATCCGAGGCCATCTGTCGTGCCAGCATGAA
>JAKAJW010000039.1 GCA_021813645.1 Pseudomonadota bacterium
CGGGCCATCGTGCAGGATGAAGGCCGGTCGGCCGGCGCCCTTTTCGCGCAGGCGATCGTAGATGCCGATCCGCTCCCACCGGGCAAGCCAGTCGGGCTCGCGCGTCGGCAGGCCGGCACGCATCGGAAAATCGGTTTCGGGCAGGAATACGGTCTCGCGGTAATCAGGCAGATCGGCGCACATCATGTCGTCCTAGATCAGGCAGGAAGGGGGCGGCGCAGAACGGCCGCGGCTCGGCTTTCCCCGGCGGCTGAAGGGTCAGCGCGCCGGGCCGCTAATTCGACGCCCTATGCAAGGGCCTGGCGCGAAATCCCGGTCCATGCCGGGGCTTATACGCAAGGCCCTTGCCCGGGTCCAGTGCCTGCGGCGGCGCGCCCCGTTGCGGCGGCGCTGCGTCCGCGGCAGGCTCTACGCCAGCCATAGGAGCCCGCATGACCGCCCTGCCCCCCCGCTTCTTCGTGACCCCGGACGAGATCGACCGGGTGATGGCCGCCTTCTACCGGCGCATCCGCCAGCACGCGCAACTCGGCCCCGTGTTCACCGCCCATATCGGCACCGACGCGGCCGCCTGGCGCACCCATGAAGAGAAGATCGGCCGGTTCTGGCGCAACGCGATCCTGCGCGAGGGCGTCTATGATGGCCGGCCGATGCCGGTGCACCGGGCCGCGACCGATATCCTGCCCGAACATTTCCCGCTCTGGCTGGCGCTCTTCGACGAAACGCTGAGCGCGCTCCTGACCCCGCAGGCAGCCGCGGCTTGGTCGGCGCTGGCGCATCGGATCGGCGCGGCCTTCCGGATGGGGGTGGAAGAGGCCCGCCGGCCCGCCGATGCGGTGCCGCGTCTGCGGCTCTCGGGCGGCTGAGCCGTTGCCGGCGGCCCGACGCCGGCTCACTAAAGCTGCCAGTCGTCCTCGTCGGGCAGCGCCCCGATCGCCGTCCAGGCGGCCCGGATGCGGGCGACGCGGGTGTCAGCCCAGGTCCGGAAGACCAGGGTGAAGCCTTCCGGGGTGATCTCCTCGGCAGTGAGATCGCCGCGCTGATTGGTCTGCTGGTCGAAGTCCCACATCGAAAGCCCGACCATCACCGCCGGCACCGCGCCGAAGGCCTGGGCGAACCGCACCGTCGAACGACGCTCGCGCGGCCCCTCGGCCACCCACATCTCGCCGCCATCGGCGAAATCCGAGAACATCAGGACCGTGCCCTGATCGATGGCAATCTGCTGGCCGCGGACCCTGATCATTGCACTCCTCGGCCGGCGCCCGTCCCGGCAGCGAAATGAAAAAGGCCCCGCGGACGGGGCCTTTGCGACGGGCAGGCCCCGTCAGATCGCGATGGTGCCGCGGAGCATCTCGATGTCGTGCACCAGCTTCTCGCAGGCATCCCGATCCTCCGGCAGCGCCGCTGCCAGAAGGCTGCGGGCCTCGTCGAGCATCGCGTCAACCACGGTGCCGGTGGCCTCCTCGATCGGCACGGCGCGCTCGGCCAGAACCGAGACCGCCGTGGCGTTCACCTCGGCGAAACCGCCCGAGACCACGTAGCTTTTCACCCCGTCAGCCCCGGTCGCGCGCAGAACGCCCGGCCGCAGCGACGAGATCACCGGCGCATGGCCGTCCATCGCCGCGAAATCGCCCTCGGCGCCGGGCACGTCCACCTGACTCGCCCCGAAAGAGGCGAGTTTGCGTTCCGGCGTGACCAGTTCGAACTGCATGGATGCCTCCTCAGGCCGCCGCGGCCAGACGCTCGGCCTTGGCGATCACGTCATCGATGTCGCCGACCATGTAGAAGGCGGCTTCCGGCAGGTGGTCGTATTCGCCGTTCACCACCGCCTTGAACGAGGCGATCGTCTTCTCCAGCGGCACCTGCACGCCGTCCGAGCCGGTGAACACCTTCGCCACGTCGAACGGCTGGCTGAGGAAGCGCTGGATCTTCCGGGCGCGGGCCACGGTCAGCTTGTCCTCTTCCGACAGTTCGTCCATCCCGAGAATGGCGATGATGTCCTGCAGCGACTTGTAGCGCTGCAGAATGCCCTGCACTTGCCGCGCGACGCTGTAATGCTCTTCGCCCACAACGACCGGGTCGAGGATCCGCGAGGTCGAGTCGAGCGGGTCCACCGCCGGGTAGATGCCAAGCTCCGAGATCGCCCGCGACAGCACCGTGGTGGCGTCGAGGTGGGCGAAGGAGGTGGCCGGCGCCGGGTCGGTGAGGTCGTCGGCCGGCACGTAGATCGCCTGCACCGAGGTGATCGAACCAGCTTTCGTCGAGGTAATCCGCTCCTGCAGCGCGCCCATGTCGGTCGCCAGCGTCGGCTGATAGCCCACCGCCGAGGGGATCCGGCCGAGCAGCGCCGACACTTCCGAACCCGCCTGGGTGAAGCGGAAGATGTTGTCGACGAAGAACAGCACGTCGGTCCCGGACTGGTCGCGGAACTGCTCGGCCAGGGTCAGGCCGGTCAGCGCGACGCGGGCACGGGCGCCCGGCGGCTCGTTCATCTGGCCGTAGACCAGCGCCACCTTCGACTCCTGCAGCGCATCGATCTTGATAACGCCGGATTCGATCATCTCGTGGTAGAGGTCGTTGCCCTCACGGGTCCGCTCGCCCACGCCGGCGAACACCGAGTAGCCCGAGTGCACCTTGGCGATGTTGTTGATCAACTCCATGATGAGCACGGTCTTGCCCACGCCGGCGCCGCCGAACAGGCCGATTTTGCCGCCCTTGGAATAGGGCGCCAGCAGGTCGATCACCTTGATGCCGGTGACGAGGATCTCCGAAGCGGTCGACTGCTCCTCGAATTCCGGCGCCTTGGCGTGGATCGGGCGGGCTTCCTTCGCCGTCACCGGGCCCTTTTCGTCCACCGGCTCGCCGATGACGTTCAGGATGCGGCCAAGCGTGGCATCGCCCACCGGAACCGAGATCGGCCCGCCGGTGTCCTTCACCGCGGCCCCGCGCACCAGGCCTTCGGTCGCGTCCATCGCGATCGTCCGCACGGTGTTTTCACCCAGGTGCTGCGCCACTTCCAGAACCAGACGCTTGCCGTTGTTCTCGGTTTCCAGCGCGTTCAGAATCGCGGGCAGCGCGCCCTCGAACTGCACGTCCACAACGGCGCCGATCACCTGGGTGACCTTACCGTGAGCTTTCGCCTCTGCCATCTCGTCTCTCCGGTTCCTCAGAGCGCCTCGGCGCCCGAAATGATTTCAATCAGCTCTTTGGTGATCGCCGCCTGACGCGACCGGTTGTAGACGATCGTCAGCCGGTCGATCATGTCGCCCGCGTTGCGGGTGGCGTTGTCCATAGCGGTCATCCGCGCACCCTGCTCGCTGGCGCCGTTCTCCAACAGAGCGGTGAAGATCTGCGTCGCCACCCCGCGCGGCAGCAGATCGGCCAGGATCGCTTCTTCCGAAGGCTCGTAGTCATAGACCGTCGAGGCCTTCTCGGCGCCCGGATCCAGCTGGGCAGGGATGATCTGCTGCGCCGTCGGCACCTGTGCGATGACCGACTGGAAGCGGTTGAAGAAGATCGTGGCGACATCGAATTCGCCGGCGTCGAACCGCGCCAGGATATCCTTGGCGATCCCCTGGGCGTTCACATAGCCGATCTTCTTCACTTCCGACAGGTCCACGTGCCCGACGAAGGCTTGGCCGTAGTCGCGCCGCAGTTGTTCACGCCCCTTCTTGCCGACGGTGAGGATCTTCACCGTCTTGCCCTGGGCGATCAACTCCTGCGCCCGCGCCTTGGCCAGCCGGACGATGGTGGAGTTGAAGCCACCGCAGAGCCCGCGCTCCGAGGTCATGACGACCAGCAGATGCACCCGGTCGGACCCGGTGCCGGCGAGCAGCTTCGGCGCGCCCTCGCTCGAGCCGACCGAGGCGGCTAGGCTCGACATCACGGCGGTCATCCGCTCGGCATAGGGCCGGCCGGCTTCCGCGGCCTC
>JAKAJW010000068.1 GCA_021813645.1 Pseudomonadota bacterium
TCTATCTGCTCTTCACGGGATACACGCCACTCTACGCCGGCACCATCGGCCTGGCCCTTACGGTGCTGCTGATCCTGGGGGGCTCGATCGCGCTCGGCCTGCCGCAAGGGGTGATCCGGGTGCTGTTCTGGGTCCTGCTCGGCATCGCAGCCGCCGGCTTTTTGCGCTGGGGAATCAACGTGATCCTTGTGGCGCTGACGGCGCTGATCCTGTGGAACGCGACCTCGAAGGGCGGCCGCGCCACGCTGGCGCTGTGCCGTGACAGCCTGGCCGAAGGCGCCAAGACGGCGCTGCCGGTGGGTGTGGCCTGCGCCCTGGTGGGGGTGATCATCGGCACGATGACGCTGACCGGCGCGGCCACCACCTTCGGCGAGTTCGTGGTGGGGGTGGGCAAGTCGAGCCTGTTCCTGTCGCTGCTGCTGACCATGCTGACCTGCATCGTTCTGGGCATGGGGATTCCGACCATTCCGAACTACATCATCACCTCCTCGATCGCCGGTCCGGCGCTCTTGGCGCTGGGGGTGCCGCTGATCGTCAGCCATATGTTCGTGTTCTATTTCGGCATCTTGGCCGATCTGACCCCGCCGGTGGCGCTGGCCTGTTTCGCCGCCGCGCCAATCGCGCGGGAAAGCGGGCTGAAGATCGCGATGGAGGCGATCAAAGTGTCGGCGGCGGGCTTCGTCGTGCCCTTCATGGCGGTCTACACGCCGGCGCTGATGCTGCAGGCGGGTGGGCCGCTGGCCGCCGAGATCGGCTATGTGCCGGCGGTTTTCTACATCGTTATCAAGGCAGTGATCGCGATCGGCCTGTGGGGGGCGGCGGTGGTCGGCTGGCTGGGTGAGCGGCTGTCCTGGCCGATGCGCGGCCTGGCGGCGGCGGCGGCCTTCACGCTGGTCGCTGCCTATCCGATGACCGACGAGGCTGGCTTTCTGTTGTCGGCGGGATTCGCCGCGCTGATCTGGCGGGCGGCCCGGCGGCGGGCGACGGCATGAGCGCGAGCTGCCTGATGGTCGGCGCCAAGGTCTTGGCGCTGGCCGGCGGCACCTTCACGCTGTCCTGGATCCATTCGGTTGAGCGGACCGGGTGGCAGGAGACCTATCGCGTTGTTCCGCAAGGGCTTAAGATCGTCGAGGCGCGGGTCGAGGGATCCGGCGCGGGGATGGATCCGGGGCCCGGGGCGAAGCTGGAAGGTGAATGGTGGGTCTGGGTGCCGAAGCTGCCGCCGGTGCCCGAGCTGGTGCTGGGCGACTCGGGCGCGACGGTCAGCCCCTGGACGCTGTGTTCCGGCGCAACCTGCGTGAAACTGGGCCGGAAACCGGGGCCGGCGATCCATGTCCGGCCCTGCGCGGCGAAGGGTTAACCAGATCTTGAGCGGGCGCGCCAAATTTTGGCGCCGGCCCGGAAATCCGGCGCTAGCGGCCTGAAAAGGCAGCGAAATCCAAATACCGATTTCGCACCGATTTGACACCGATATCGCACCGACGTGCACCGGCATGGCGCGGCCCGAACATCGGTCTGCGCCGCGCCTTGTGGCGCGATTGTGATCGCCGGCCCCTGGCATTGCCGCGACCCCGCTCCGACCTAGTGAAAGGCAAAGGCAGGCCGCGGGGCTGACATGCCGCCCCGCGCCGCGGAAGGGGGACGCAGGACCGTCGCGCCGCTGGATCTGGCGCCCGGTTGGGCAATGCCCTGCGCCCGTTCCGCCCCTGTCTGGCAAGAGAGAAAGGAGGTCGCGATGACCGAGGACGACGTACGCGCCAAGGCTTTCGCCATGCCGCTGACCAGCCCGGCCTTTCCGCCGGGACCCTATCGCTTCATCGACCGGGAATTCCTGATCGTCACCTATCGCACCGATCCGGAGGCGCTGCGCGCCGTGGTGCCGGAACCGCTGGAGGTGACCGAGCCACTGGTGCGCTTCGAGTTCATCCGGATGCCGGATTCGACCGGCTTCGGCGACTACACCGAAAGCGGCCAGGTGATCCCGGTCAGCTACCGGGGCCAGAAGGGCGGTTATGTCCATGCGATGTATCTCGACGACGAGGCGCCGATCGCCGGCGGGCGCGAGATCTGGGGCTTTCCGAAGAAGCTCGCGCAGCCCCGCATCCGGGTGGAGAAGGACACCCTGGTGGGCACGCTGGAGATGGGGTCGATCCGGGTCGCGACCGCGACCATGGGCTACAAATACCGCGCTGCCGATGCGGCCAAGATGAAGGCGGCGGTCGAGGCGCCGGCCTTCCTGCTGAAGATCATCCCGCATGTCGATTGCACGCCGCGGATCTGCGAGCTGGTACGCTACCGGGCGGAGGACGTCACGGTGAAGGGCGCTTGGGAGGGGCCGGGGCGGATCGAGCTGTTTCACCACGCCCTGGCGCCGGTCGCCGACCTGCCGGTGCGCGAGGTGGTTTCCGCCGTGCACATTGTGACCGACCTCACCCTGGGGCTGGGGTCGGTGGTGCACGACTATCTCGGCGCCCGCTGAGGCGCCGCAACCCCGGGGCCGCCGCGGCGGCCGAACGACGGAGAGAACAATGGATCTGAAGGACAAGATTTGCATCGTGACCGGCGCCGCGAGCGGCATCGGCAAGGCCATCGCCGGCCGCTTCGTGGCGGCGGGCGGCCGGGTCGCCATCGCCGACCTGAAGCTGGAGGCGGCCGAGGCAGTGGCCCGCGAGCTGACCGCCAAGGGCCCCGGCAAGGCGATGGGCATCGCCATGGACGTGACCGACGAGGCGCAGGTGAACGCCGGCGTCTCCGAGGTGGCGGCGGCCTGGGGCGGGGTGGACGTGCTGGTGTCGAACGCCGGCATCCAGATCGTGCACCCGATTACCGAATTTCCGTTCGGAGACTGGAAGAAGCTGCTGTCGATCCATCTCGACGGCGCCTTCCTGACCTCCAAGGCCTGCATCCCGCAAATGGAGAAGCGGGGCGGCGGCTCGATCATCTTCATGGGCTCGGTCCATTCCAAGGAGGCTTCGCCGCTGAAATCGGCCTATGTGACCGCCAAGCATGGGCTTCTGGGCCTGGCGCGGGTGATCGCCAAGGAAGAGGGGCCGAAGGCGATCCGCGCCAACGTGATCTGCCCGGGTTTCGTGAAGACGCCGCTGGTGGAGAAGCAGATCCCCGAACAGGCGCAGGCGCTCGGCATTTCCGAGAAGGAAGTGGTGGAGCGCGTCATGCTCGGCGAGACGGTGGACAAGGAGTTCACCACGGTCGAGGACGTGGCCGAGGTCGCCTTCGTCTTCGCCGCTTTCCCGACGGCGGCGCTGACCGGGCAGAGCCTGAACGTCAGCCACGGCTGGAACATGTCCTGACCGGGGCGGGCGCGGCGGCGCGCCCGACCGCCGCGCCCGGCCGTCTTGCCCCAATGGAGTTCGGGCGAAGCATGGAAGGAGTAGCGACATGGCTGAACTGATCGTCATCGGCTACGACAATGCCGAAACCGCGATGGCGGCGCGCAAGAAGCTGTTCGAACTGTCGAACGACTATTACGCCGATGTGGGCGATGCGGTGGTCGCCACGGTGGACGAGAACGGCAAGGTGCATCTGAACCAGATGGTGACGCCTTGGAGCCTGGGCGCGATGACCGGCTCGTTCTGGGGTGTGCTGATCGGCGTGCTGTTCCTGCACCCGGTGCTGGGCCTGGTGGCCGGCGGCGCGGCGGGCGCCCTGGGCGGGGCGCTGACCGACTACGGCATCCGCGACGATTTCATGCGCGGGGTGGCCAAGGCGCTGAGCCCGGGCCGGGCCGCGCTGTTCATGCTGGCACGACAGATGGCCTCGGATCGGGTGATCGCGCATCTGGCCGAATTGGGCGGCACGGTGCTGCGCACCAACCTGTCGTCGACCGACGAGGCCAAGCTGCGCGCGCTTTTCGTGCAGAGAT
>JAKAJW010000175.1 GCA_021813645.1 Pseudomonadota bacterium
CCATCGGCCAGCAGGTTCAGGCCGAGCACCAGGCTCATCAGCGCGATCGCCGGCACGAAGGCGGGGGCGGGATAGATCGACAGGAGCTTGCGGCCGGCATTGATGGTCGATCCCCAGTCCGGGCTTTCCGGGGAGAAGCCGAGACCGAAGAAGCCGAGCGTGCCGAGCAGGATGGTGGTATAGCCGATCCGCAGGCAGAAATCGACGATCAGCGGGCCGCGGGCATTGGGCAGGATTTCCCAAAGCATGATGTACCAAGGGCCTTCGCCGCGGGTCTGGGCGGCGGCGACATAGTCGCGCGACTTGATGTCGAAGGTCAGGCCGCGGACGATGCGGAACACGGTGGGCGAGTTCACGAAGACTACGGCGACGAAGATGTTGAGCTTGTTGGCATCCATCCGGATCAGGCCGAATGGGTCGGCGTTGAAGGCGGCGCCGGCATAGAGCCAGAGGCCGAGGAGGAGCGCGAGCGCCACATAGAGGTTGCGCCGCCCCGGCTGGAAGCGGAAGCGCGCGTTGATCAGCACCACGACGAACAGGATCGGGATAAGGAACAGCACCGCGGCGAGATCGGTCGGAATGCCCATCTGGCGGATCGCCGGGGTGACCAGCAGGTAGAACAGCAGGATCACCGGGAAGGCGAGCACCAGATTGGCCAGGAAGGTCAGCAGGCTGTCGCGCCGGCCACCGTAATAGCCCGCCGGCAGGCCGAGCATGATGCCGACCATATAGGCGATGGCGGTGGCGGCCGGGGCGATGATCAGCACCAGCCGGGCGCCGGCGACCATCCGCGAGAAGACATCGCGCGCCAAGTTGTCGCCGCCGAGCAGGAAATAGGGATAACCCTTCTGGCTCAGCGGCAGGGCCGCGCCGGGGGCCGCATTCTTCAGCCGGTAGATCTGGTTCAGCGGGTCGTGCGTCATGATCAGCGGCGCGAAGATCGCCGTGTAGACCCAGAACATCACGATCAGAAAGCCGATCATTCCGATCGGCGAGTCGAACAGTTTGCCATAGAGGCCGAGCCGCCGCCGAAACGGCAGCGACAGCCCGAAGGTGAGCGCGAGCGCGATCCAGACCGGCGCGAAGCGCAGTGCGAGATGGGCGAGGATGCCGGCGACGGCCAGGGATTGCATCGACGGCTCCTCAGCTGATCCGGATCCGGGGGTTGAGGTAGACATAGCCGATGTCGGAAATCAGCTGGGTGAGCAGCACGACCACCACCGCCACCACTGAGCTGCCGAGCAGAAGCTCGATGTCGTTGCCCTCGGCGGCCTGCACCAGGGTCCAGCCGAAGCCCTTGTAGTTGAAAAGCGTCTCGGTGATCACCACGCCGTTCAGGAGCCAGGGGATCTGCAGCATGATGACCGTGAACGGCGCGATCAAGGCGTTCCTGAGCGCGTGTTTCAGCACCACCGAACGGAACCGCACGCCCTTCAGCCGCGCGGTGCGGATATATTGCGCGGTCATCACCTCGGTCATCGAGGCGCGGGTCATCCGGGCGATGTAGCCGGTGCCGTAGAGCGCCACGGTGGCCACCGGCAGGGCGAAGTTCTGGAAGGTGATATGGTCCAGAGCGGTCGCCGCGGAACCGTTCAGGATCGCCTGGCCGCCGGTCAGCCCCCAGTGGTAGAGCAGCGGCGACAGCCCGACCAGGGTCGAGCCGAAGGCGACGATCAGCACCACGCCCGAGACATATTCCGGCGTCGCGGTGGAGACGATCGACAGCGTCGAAAGCGCCCGGTCGAGCCGCGAACCCTCGCGCATGCCGGCCAGGATGCCGATGACCAGCGCCGTAGGGATCATCACGATCAGCACCCAGAGCATCAGCCAGCCGGTCGCCTCGAGGCGGACGGCGAGAATCTGGCCGACCGGGGCCCGGAACACGGTCGACATGCCCCAGTTGCCCTGCAGGATGCCGCAATAATGCGGCGCCGGCAGGCTGGGCCGGTTCGGATCGATGCAGCGGCCCATCGGCTTGCCGGTCTCGGCACTGGTGCCGGTCCAGCCCGGCACGACGCCGAGCCATTCGCCGTAGCGGATGATCAGCGGGCCGCCATAGCCGTGAGCCACCAGCCAGCTATGCACCTGATCCTCGCTCATCCGCGCCGAGGCCTGGGTTTTCGCCAGCCGCTCGAGGTTGGGCGAGAGATTGGTCAGGTAGAAGACCACGAAGGTCAGGCAGGCCGCCGTCAGCAGCATGGTGCCCAGACGGCGAAGCAGGAATCGTAGCATGCGGTATCCTTTCCAGAGCCCGCGGCTGGAGCGACGATGGGCCGGGAAGGGCGGGGGCCCCTACTCCGGCCCCCGCGGTGGAGAAGCTTAGGCTTCGATCCAGTACTTGTAGGAATGCATCTCGTAGGTCGGATGCATTTCGACGCCATGCACGGTCTTCTTGTAGTGGCGGAAGAGCTTCTGCCAATAGGGCTGAATCACAACACCTTTTTCCTGCATGATCGTCTCGAGCGTCTTCATCACCTCGCGGCGTTTGTCGACATCGGCCAGCGACATCGCCTTGGCCAGCGCGGCGTCGAATTCCGGGTCGGAGAAATGGGTCTCGTTCCAGGCCACGCCGGACTTGTAGGCGAGCGCCAGCACCTGCACGCCGAGCGGGCGCATGTTCCACTGCGTGCCAGAGAACGGATATTTCAGCCAGTCGTTCCAGAAGGTCGAGCCGGGCAGGATGGTGCGCTTGATCTTGATGCCGGCGTCGCGGATCTGGGCGGCGACCGCATCGCAGGTATTGGCCTGCCAGTCGTCGTCGAGCGAGATCAACTCGAACTCGTGGTCGCCCATGCCGGCCTTGTCGATCAGGGCCTTGGCCTCTTTCGGATCCACCTTCAGCGGCGGCAACTTGTAATAGGCCGGATGGATCGGGCAGACATGGTGGTTCTCGGCCACCAGGCCGCGGTTGTCATAGCCAAGCTCCAGCACGATCTTGTTGTCGACGGCCAACTCCATCGCGCGGCGGACGTTGACGTCCTTGTATTCCGGCGCCTCCTGGTTGAAGCGCACCGCCAGGGTGGCGGCGGTGGTGACCTCGGACTTCACCCAGCCGGGCATGCCGTCGAAAATCTTGATGAATTCGCCGACCGTCTGATAGGTCATGTCGATTTCGTTGGACTGAGCCGCGGCGACATAGGCCGAGGTATCGGTGCCGAGGTCGATATATTCCATCCGGTCGAGCCAGGGGCCGCCCCAGCCTTCGGTCTTGGTGCCCCACCAGTCGTGCTTGGTGTTCTTCACCAGCACCTGCTTGACGCCGACCTGGTTCGTCTCCGGCAAGAAGGGGCCGGTGCCGATCGGGTTCACCGAGGGATCGCCGCCGGTATAGGACGGATGCACGATGGCGGCCGGATAGTCGGCCATCGAAGCCATTACGGTGATATCGGGCTGCGACAGATGCAGCACCACGGTGTGGTCGTCCTTTATCTCGACCGCATCCGGCCGGATCTTCTTGGTCTTCGGGTCGGACAGCGCATCCATCCGGCCGGCCATGGAATTGCCGTCCACCGTGCCGTCGCACCAGCGGGTGAGGTTGAACACCACGTCCTGGGCGGTGAACGGATCGCCGTTGGTCCAGCTCACGCCCTTGCGCAGATGCAGGGTGAACTGGGTGGCGTCGCCATTGGCCTCCCAGCTTTCCAGCAGCATGCCGCGGAACGAGCCGTCGCGCTGGTATTCGACGAGATATTCGAGCCAGCCGCGGGCAAAGTTCGCCATTTCCGACCAGTCGAACAGCCGCGGGTCCTTCAGCGCCCGGGTCTGCATCTGCACCCGCAGCGTGCCGCCCGCCTTCGGAGTCATCGTCTCGGCCGCCGCCGGCGGCGCATCGACGCCGATCAACGCATAGGCAGCCGCCGCCGAAACGCCAAGCGCCGAG
>JAKAJW010000187.1 GCA_021813645.1 Pseudomonadota bacterium
AATGTCTACGACATCCTGAAGCGGGATCAGCTGGTGCTGACCAAGGCCGGGGTGGAAGCCTTGGAGGCGCGGCTGAAATGACTGCGAAGCCCGAACATTACGACCTGATCAAGAAGCCGGTCATCACCGAGAAGGCGACCATGGCCTCGGAGGCCAATGCCGTCGTCTTCCAGGTGGCGAAGGATGCGACCAAGCCGCAGATCAAGGAAGCGGTGGAAGCGGTCTTCGGCGTCAAGGTGAAGGCGGTGAACACCACCATCACCAAGGGCAAGGTGAAGAAGTTCCGCGGCCGTCCCGGCGAGCGGAGCGACGTGAAGAAGGCCTATGTCACGCTCGAGGAAGGAAACACCATCGACGTGACGACGGGTCTCTGATACAGGGACGCGACTCACGGCCCCGGGCCTCCGGGGCCGTGGTTCATTTTGAGGAAACCGGGCCGCAAGGCCCATCAGCGGAAGACAGAAACCATGGCACTCAAGTCGTATAATCCGACGACGCCTGGCCAGCGCGGGCTGGTTCTGATCGACCGTTCGGAACTGTGGAAAGGCCGCCCCGTCAAAGCCCTCACCGAGGGTCTGACCAAGACGGGCGGACGGAACAACACCGGACGGATCACGATGTGGCACAAGGGGGGCGGCGCGAAGCGGCTCTACCGCATCGTCGATTTCAAGCGGCGCAAGTTCGATGTGGCGGCGACCGTCGAGCGGATCGAATACGATCCGAACCGGACCGCCTTCATCGCGCTGGTGAAATACGAGGACGGCGAGCAGGCCTATATCCTGGCGCCGCAGCGTCTGGCGGTGGGCGACAAGGTGATCGCCGGCGCCAAGACCGACGTGAAGCCGGGCAATGCGATGCCGTTCTCCGGCATGCCGATCGGCACGATCGTCCACAATGTCGAGCTGAAGCCCGGCAAGGGCGGCCAGCTGGCGCGGGCCGCGGGCACCTACGCCCAGTTCGTCGGCCGTGACGGCGGCTATGCGCAGATCCGGCTGTCGTCGGGCGAACTGCGCATGGTGCGGCAGGAATGCATGGCGACGGTTGGCGCGGTGTCGAACCCCGACAACTCGAACCAGAACCTTGGCAAGGCGGGTCGCCGCCGGCACATGGGCATCCGCCCGACCGTCCGCGGCGTTGCGATGAACCCGATCGATCACCCGCATGGCGGCGGCGAAGGCCGCACCTCGGGTGGCCGGACGCCGGTCACGCCCTGGGGTAAGGACACCAAGGGGACCAAGACCCGCAAGAACAAGACGACGGACAAGCTCATCGTCCGTCGGCGCAGCGCGAAGAAGGGGCGGTAATCCATGGCACGTTCTGTTTGGAAGGGCCCCTTCGTCGACGCCTATCTGCTGAAGAAGGCCGAAGCCGCGCGCGGCACGGGCCGCAGCGACGTGATCAAGATCTGGTCGCGCCGCTCGACCATCCTGCCGCAATTCGTCGGGCTGACCTTCGGCGTCTACAACGGCAAGAAGCATATCCCGGTGAACGTCACCGAGGAGATGATCGGCCAGAAGTTCGGCGAATACGCGCCGACGCGGACCTATTACGGCCACGCCGCCGACAAGAAAGCGAAGAGGAAATAAGCCATGGGTAAGGAAAAGAATCCGCGCCGCGTGGCGGAGAACGAGGCGATGGCCAAGGCGAAGATGCTGCGCACCTCGCCGCAGAAGCTGAACCTGGTCGCCGGGCTGATCCGCGGCAAGAAGGTGGAAAAGGCCGTGGCCGATCTGACCTTCTCGAAGAAGCGCATCGCCGGCGACGTGCTGAAGTGCCTGCAATCGGCGATCGCCAATGCCGAGAACAACCACGGCCTGGACGTCGACGAGCTGGTCGTCGCCGAGGCCTATGTGGGCAAGAACCTGATCATGAAGCGCGGCCATCCCCGCGCCCGCGGCCGGTTCGGCAAGATCGTCAAGCCGTTCTCGGAACTGACCATCAAGGTGCGTCAGGTCGAGGCCGCCACTACCTCTGTTGGGGAGCAAGCGTAATGGGTCAGAAGGTCAATCCGATCGGGATGCGCCTGCAGGTCAACCGGACCTGGGACAGCCGCTGGTTCGCCGATGGCAAGGAATACGGCAATCTGCTGCTGGAAGACCTGAAGATGCGCGAGTTCATCTTCGAAGAGGTCAAGCAGGCCGGGGTGTCGAAGGTCATCATCGAGCGGCCGCACAAGAAATGCCGCGTGACGATCCACACCGCGCGCCCGGGCGTCATCATCGGCAAAAAAGGCGCCGATATCGAGACGCTGCGCAAGAAGCTGGCGAACTTCACCGATTCCGAGCTGCACCTGAACATCGTCGAGGTCCGCAAGCCGGAGCTGGACGCGCAGTTGGTCGCGGAATCGATCACCCAGCAGCTGGAGCGCCGGGTGTCGTTCCGCCGCGCCATGAAGCGCGCGGTGCAGAATGCCATGCGGATGGGCGCGCTGGGGATCCGGGTGAACGTCGCCGGCCGTCTCGGCGGCGCCGAAATCGCGCGGACCGAGTGGTATCGCGAGGGCCGGGTGCCGCTGCACACGCTGCGCGCCGACATCGACTACGCGATCCACGAGGCCGAAACCGCCTATGGGATCATCGGCGTGAAGGTCTGGATCTTCAAAGGCGAGATCCTGGAGCACGATCCGCAAGCGCATGACCGGCGGATGGCCGAGGATACCTCGGGTCCGAGCCGTCCGCCCCGGCGCGACGACCGCCGCGACGATCGTCGCGACGCCCGCTGAAGGAGCCTGAGAGATGCTGCAACCAAAGCGCACGAAATTCCGCAAACAGCACAAGGGCCGCATCCACGGCGAGGCGAAGGGCGGGTTCAACCTGGACTTCGGTTCGTTCGGCCTGAAAGCGGTTGAGCCGGAGCGGATCTCCGCCCGTCAGATCGAAGCCGCCCGCCGGGCGCTGACGCGTCACATGAAGCGTCAGGGCCGGGTCTGGATCCGGATCTTCCCGGACCTGCCGGTGACGGCGAAGCCGACCGAAGTGCGGATGGGCTCGGGCAAGGGTTCGGTGGACCGGTGGGTCTGCAAGGTGAAGCCCGGCCGGATCATGTTCGAGATCGACGGCGTCAGCGAGGACATCGCCCGCGAAGGCCTGCGCCTCGCCGCGATGAAGCTGCCGATCCAGACCCGGATCGTGGTCCGCGAGGACTGGTAAGCGCCCCGGCGCTGCCGCCACAAGATCGAAGCCCCTGCCGGCGACGGCGGGGGCTTTTGCGTTCCGGGCCCGGCGTGTATGTGCGGGGCAACCTGCGGAGGATGCCATGCCCGAGATCGCCAGCCTGTTCGTGACCCGTCTCTATCGCGCCGCGCTGGCCGAGCAGGGCAAGATCGACAGCCGCGAGCTTGCGGCCTCGTGCCTGGCGATCGCCGAGGACGACGAGGCCGGCCAGGCCTGGTGCGAGGAAAACGGCTATCCGGGCTATACCTCCTATGCCTCGCTGAACGACCTGCCCTGGCGGTTTCCGATCTTCGCCGATCTGGTGAAGCTGCTCGACAAGCATGTGGCGGCGGCCTGCCACGAGATGGGGCTCGACCTCGGCGGCCGGAAGCTGAACTGCGACTCGCTCTGGATCAACATCCTGCCCGAAGGCGGCACCCACGCCAGCCACATCCACCCGCATTCGGTGCTCTCGGGCACCACCTATGTGGCGATGCCCGAGGGAACCAGCGCGATCAAGTTCGAGGACCCGCGGCTGCCGATGCTGATGAACGCGCCGCTGCGCCGCAAGGACGCCGGCCGCGAGGTGCAGAGCTTCGTCTATGTCGCGCCGGCGGTGGGCGAGGTGCTCTTGTGGGAAAGCTGGCTGCGCCACGAGGTGCCGATGAACATGGCCGAGGACGAGCGCATCAGCGTCAGCTTCAACTACAACTGGGCCTGAGG
>JAKAJW010000084.1 GCA_021813645.1 Pseudomonadota bacterium
AGTTCCGGCTCCTGCTCTGGAACCTGCTCCACCCGGGCCGAGGGCGCCTCGGCGAAGCCGGGCTGGACCGTTGGCGCCTGCCAGGCGGCGGCGCCGCGCAGTGCCGCGGCGGCCGGCCGCTCCATCTGATAGAGGCGCGCGGCGGGGGCGGCGGCGGTTGCGGCGGGTCCCTGCCCCTCCGGCCGGAACGCCTCCAGCGTCGCACTGGCGACGGTGGTCGAGGCGCGGTGCCCGGCACCGGCGAGCGCCTGGCGCAGGCCGGAGACGATCAGCCCGCGGGCCAGCGCCGGGTCGCGGAAGCGCACTTCGGACTTGGCCGGATGCACGTTCACGTCCACCAGTTGCGGATCGCAGTCGAGAAACAGCGCCGCGGCCGGATGGCGGTCGCGCGAGAGGAAGTCGAAATAGGCGGCCCGCAGGGCGCCGAGCAGCATCCGGTCCTGCACCGGGCGGCCGTTGACGAAGAGATACTGCTGCACCGCCGCGCCGCGGGAATAGGTCGGCAGCGCGGCATAGCCGGTCAGCCTGAGCCCGTCGCGTTCGAGATCGAGGCGCAGGGCGTTTTCGGCGAATTCGGCGCCCAGCACTTCCGTCAGCCGGCCGTGCAGCGCGTCGAACAGATCGCCGGTGCCGGCTTCGGCGCGGAAGATCGCCCGCGGCTCGCCACCCGACATGTCACTGAGGCGGAAGCTGACATAGGGCTCGGCCATGGCGAGGCGCCGGACCACTTCGCCGATCGCCTGTGCCTCGGCCCGGTCGGAGCGCAGAAACTTCAGCCGCGCCGGGGTGGCGTAGAAGAGGTCGCGCAGCTCCACCACCGTGCCGCCGGCAAGCGCGGCCGGGCCGACCGGCGCCATCCGGCCGCCAGCCACTTCGATGCGGGCCGCCGGCTCGGTTCCGGCGCGCGAGGTGATGGCGAGCCGGCCGACGGCGGCGAGCGAGGGCAGCGCCTCACCGCGGAAGCCGAAGGAATGGATGGCCAAGAGATCGGAGCCGTCGATCTTCGAGGTGGCGTGGCGGGCGAGCGCCAGCGGCAGGTCGGCCGCCGTCATGCCGCAGCCGTCGTCGGTGACCCGGATCAGGGTCTTGCCGCCATCGGCATAATCGACCGCGATCCGCCGCGCGCCGGCATCGAGTGCGTTCTCGACCAGTTCCTTCACCGCCGAGGCCGGACGTTCCACCACCTCGCCCGCCGCGATGCGGTTCACCGCCGCCTCGTCGAGCTGACGGATCACCGGGCGGGCGACTGGCGCGCCTATCTTGGGGGTCGGAACGTTCATCCCACTAGAATTAGCATGCCGTCAGAGATTCGGCCACTGTCTGTGGGGGCGTCTGCGGCACGCGACCGCCGACGCGGCACCCTCACTGCTGCGGCGGCGGTAGGCTCGGCGCGGCCGGCAGGCTGACGCCCTGGGGCGGCGCGCTCGGCGTGGCGATGCCGCGCGACCGCCAGAAGGCGAGCGCGGCATATTGGTCGAGTTCCATCGCGCGATAGGCCCGATTGTAGACCGAATTGCCGAACAGCCGGTCGAGGACGCGGCCGTTGTGATTCTGCCGGAACCTCAGATCCTGGGCGTCGAGCTCCTGGCGGATGCCCGGCGCCACCCCGCCGCGTTCGGCATAGGCGACGAGGGCCTGATCGGCGGCCGGAATGCCCGATGCCGCCCCGGGCTTGCCGCCGAGGGCACGGACCGCATCGGCCACCGGGGTCGGGTCGGCGAGATTGCTGCCGCCCGGCGTCGGCTCAGGCAGCGACTTGGGATCTTTCGGCATCTGCAGCGGCTTGCTCGGCAGGATCGCGAATTCGTCCGGGCTGGTGCCACTGACGCGCAGTTGCATCAGATGCGGCGTCGTCTTGTTGCCCGAGCAGGCGGCGACGCTAAGGATCGCCACGAGTGCGATCCCGTATCTGCCCTGCGCTGCCCGCATATGTGCCTCCACCTGCCGTCCTAGGCCCTCTTATCGCATAGATCCCGGCGCGTCACGGGGTGTTCTGGCGCCCGGTCAGGAACACCAGCCCAAGCGCGCCGAGGAACACCGCGACATCGGCGATGTTGAACGAATAGGGGTTGGCGAAGCCGCAGCAGGACATGTTCAGGAAATCCGCCACCCGGCCGTAGATCAGCCGGTCGATGACGTTGCCGAGCGCGCCGCCGATCAGCAGACCGGCGGAGATCTGCGCAACGCGCCCCTGGCCTTCGCGCCGGACCCAGAACCAGACCCAGGTCGCAATCGCCAGAGCGACTGCGACAAATAGCCAGCGGCTGAGTTCGGACCCGGCGAACAGGCCGAAGTTCACCCCCTGGTTCCAGGCCATGCGGAAGTTCAGGAACGGCGGCAGCACGTCGATCGCCTGGCGCCGGGCCAAGCCCAGGCCGAAGACGACGCCGACCTTGGAGAGCTGATCGACCGCGAGCACGGCCAGCGCGGTCAGGGCGGTGAAGCGCATGGCGGCTCAGTGCCGGAAATGGCGCTGGCCGGTGAAGACCATGGCGACGCCAGCGGCATCGGCCGCCGCGATCACCTCGTCGTCGCGCATCGAGCCGCCGGGCTGGATCACCGTGGTGGCGCCGGCGGCGATCGCCTCGAGCAGCCCGTCGGCGAAGGGGAAGAAGGCATCGGAGGCGACCGCCGCGCCCTGCACCGGGCTCTGCGCCAGGCCGAGCGCCTCGGCCATCCGTTCGGCCTTCTTGGCCGCGATCATGGCCGAGTCGACCCGGCTCATCTGACCGGCGCCGACGCCCACCGTCTGGCCGCCCTTGGCATAGACGATGGCGTTCGACTTCACGTGTTTGGCCACCGTCCAGGCGAACAGCAGGTCAGCCAACTCGGCGGCCGAAGGCGTGCGCTTGGTGACCACTTTCAGGTCGCTGGCCGCGACATGGCCGTTGTCGCGGTCCTGCACCAGGAAGCCGCCGGCGACCTGGCGCCAGGCGAGGCCGGGCGCCTGCGGGTCGGGCAGGCCCTCGGTGGTCAGCAGCCGCAGGTTCTTCTTGGCCGCGAAGACCGCCCGCGCCGCCTCGGAGGCGCCGGGGGCGATGACGACCTCGGTGAAGATCTTCACGATCTCTTCCGCGGTCGCAGCGTCGAGCGGTTGGTTCAGCGCCACGATGCCGCCGAAGGCCGAGGTGCGGTCGCAGTCGAAGGCCTTCTGATAGGCCTCGACCAGCGTGGCGCCGCGGGCCACGCCGCAAGGGTTGGCATGTTTGATGATGGCGCAAGCCGGACCGGCCGCCGGGTCAAATTCGGCGACCAGTTCGAAGGCGGCGTCGGTATCGTTGATATTGTTGTAGGAAAGCTCTTTTCCCTGCCATTGCCTGGCCGTGGCCACCCCCGGACGGTTCGATCCGTCCAAGTAGAAGGCAGCCGACTGATGCGGATTCTCCCCGTAGCGCAGGCTTTGGGCGAGCCTTCCGGCGAAGGCGCGGCGGCGCGGCGTCGCCTCGCCCAGGGCGCCGGCCATCCAGCTGGACACCGCCGCGTCATAGGCGGCGGTGCGGGCATAGGCGATCTGCGCCATCTTCTGGCGGAAGGCGAAGGAGACCCGATCGTCCTGCGCGTCAAGCTCGGCCAGCAGGGCCTGGTAGTCTTCCACATCGGTCAGCACGGTGACGAAAGCGTGGTTCTTCGCCGCCGCCCGCACCATCGCCGGGCCGCCGATATCGATGTTCTCGATGCAGTCGTCATAGCTGGCGCCCTTGGCCACGGTGGCCTCGAACGGGTAGAGGTTGACGATCAGCAGGTCGATCGGCTCGATCCCGTGTTCCGCCATCGCGGCGAGATGCTCGGGGTTGTCGCGCAGCGCCAGCAGCCCGCCATGGACGCGCGGGTGCAGCGTCTTGACGCGGCCGTCCATCATCTCGGGAAAGCCG
>JAKAJW010000074.1 GCA_021813645.1 Pseudomonadota bacterium
CGCCCGGTCGATGCGACCCAACCGGCTGACCTGGTCAAGGGCGGCGAACGAGAGGTTCTCGCGCACCGTCATCGGCAGCATCAACCCTTCGTTCTTGCGGTCCTCTGGGATCAGGGCCAGCCCCAGTTCGGGCGACTTGGCCTGTTTCGGGCTGCCGATCCGCGCCGGCTTGCCGCCGATCTCGATCTCTCCGGTGACGTTGACCAAGGCGCCGAACAGCGCCAGCAGGAACTGCCGCTGGCCTTGGCCGTCGAGCCCGCCGAGGCCGACCACCTCGCCGGGATGCAGGGCAAGGTCGATGCTCTTCAGCTCGTTCGCCCAGCACAGGTTGCGCACCGCGAGCGCCGGCGGGCCCTCGCGCTTGGTGCCGCCGAGCGGCGGGAAGGCGCTGGAATATTCCCGCCCGATCATCATTTCGACGATCGCCTCGTCGGATTTGCTGCCGGCGGCGAAGGTCTCGATATACTGGCCGTTGCGGAACACGGTGCAGTCGTCGGCCAGTTCCGCGATCTCATGCATCCGGTGCGAGATGTAGATGATTGCCATGCCCTCGGCGCGCAGCCGCTTGAGCAGCGCCATCACCTTGGCCACATCGGCGCCGGTCAGGGCCGAGGTCGCCTCGTCGAGGATCAGAACCTTCGGGTTGCGCACCAGGGCCTTGGCGATCTCCACCATCTGCTGGCGCGACAACGGCAGCTCGCCCACCGGGGCCAGCGGGTGGATGTCCTCGCCGCCGATCCGGGCCAGCACCTCTTCGGCGCGGCGGCGTTGGGCGGCCTTGTCGATCAGTCCGAAGCGGCGCGGCGGATTGGTGAGGCAGATATTGTCGGCCACCGTCAGATCCGGCGCCAGCGACAGCTCCTGGAAGATGCAGGAGACACCCGCCGCGGTGGCGTCGCCCGGCCCGCCGAAGCGGACCGGCCTGCCATCGAGGAAGAGCTGGCCGCCGTCGGGCTGGACGACGCCGGTCAGGACCTTGATGAAGGTCGATTTGCCGGCGCCGTTCTCGCCGAGCAGCGCGTGGATCGAGCCCGCGCGGCAGCTGAACCGGACGCCCTGAAGCGCCCGCACGCCGCCATAGTGTTTCGAGACGTTTTCGACCCGAAGGAGCGGCGCATCCGCGCCGGCGCTGATGGCGCCCATGGTCATGGCCCAATCCTGCAAATCGTGAGGCGCGGCGGGGCGGAGCCCGCCGCGCGTTATGCGCTCAGTTGTTGGTGCCGGTCTGGGCCGCGATCTCTTCCGCCGTGAAGCCGATGTGGCAGCTCGGGAAGTCGTTGCCGGTAAAGAAGCTGCCCGGCAGTTGCGGGAAGACGTTCTTGCCCGGGGTGAACGGCGAATAGTCCACCGATGTCGGCAGCGCGATCGCCTGCGGGACGATCTCGCCCTTCAGCGCGGCGAGGGCGGTCTTGATCGCCACCGCGCTCTGGGCCGGGCCGGTGCCGCCGGACTGGCAGGTCAGCCCCGCCTTGTCGCAGAGTTGGCGGAAGGCGTTTTCCGTCTCGCCCGACATCGGCGCCTTGAACTTGCCGGCGTCGAGCATCGCGGTGGCCACGCCCTGGCTGCCGCCCTGGGCATAGATGCCGTCGAACACGCCGCCGGCGGCGATCGCGTCGGCGGTGGCCTTCTGGCCGTCGCCCGGCGCCCAGTTGCCGATCACGTCGACCACCTTCACGGTGCGGCCGGAGGCGTCGATCACCTTGTGGAAGCCTTTGTTGCGGGCGAGGTCCACCGGCTGGCCGGCCGGGCCGCGCACATGCAGGAAGGTCAAGTTGCCGGTCTTCGGCGCTTCCTTCAGCAGGAAGGTCGCGGCCATTTCACCGAGGCCTTCCTGGTTGACGTTCACCGAAATCTGGTCGGGGCTATCGATCACGTTGTCGAAGGAGACGACGACGACGCCCTTCTGGTTGGCCTTACGCACCACGCCCTTGAAGGCGGCGGCGTTGTTGGCGTCGACGATGATGGCATCGAAGCCCTGGTCGATGAAGTTGTTGGCCGCAGCGATCTGGGCCGAGATGTCCTCGCCGACCGAGACGACCTTGAATTCCTTGATTTCTTTCTTGACCGAGGGCTGCTCGGCATAGGCCTTGGCCACCCGGATCATCTGGACGCGCCAGTCGTTGGCGATGAAGCCGTTCACCAGGGCGATGCGGAAGGGGCCCTTGTGCGCCTTCCACTGGAAGTACTTGGTCGAGCTGGCTTCCGGCTTGAAGCAGGCCGGGTCGGCGCCCGGGCCCTTGACCACCTGCGGGTCGGCGGCAGAGGCGGCCGTGGCGCCGCCGGCGGCGACCATCAGGCCAAGCGTTATCGCATGCAGAATCTTCTGCGCATTCATTTGAAACTCCTCCCAATGGCAGGGCGCTTTGGGCCCTGACGGGTGAAGTCTAGAGGGGGGAGATTTTCGCTGTCAATCGAAATGACAGCGCTTTCATTTTGAATGACAGCGCTTACTCTGCTACGAAATGGTTAAAATCGGGACTTTTCTTGCCGCTTCCTGAAATGACAATTCTGCGATGGGGCCTCGGGCGAGCCGGCGCGCGCACGCGTTTCTGCGGCGGCTTTCGGGGCCGCGCGCCAGCGGCTAGAAGGGGCAATCTGACGCAGTATGGCGGGGACTTGGCATGAACACACATGAGCCGCCGAGCCGGCGTCGGCGCGCCACGCTCGGCGATGTCGCGCGGCTGGCCGGCGTCAGCTCGGTCACGGTGTCGCGGGTCTACCGCGAGCCGCAGTTGGTGTCGCCGGCGGCGCGCGATCGGGTAGAAGCGGCGGCGGCCGAGTTGGCCTATATCCCGAATCGGCTGGCCGCGGCGCTGGCCTCGTCGCAGACACATACGATCGGCGTCGTGGTGCCCTCGCTCACCAACGGCGTGTTCAACGACTTCCTGAGCGCGCTGCACAACACGCTGCTGGGGGCGGGCTTTCAGGCCCTGGTGCTCGACTCGCGCTATCTCGCCGCGAACGAGGAACGCGCGATCGCGACCCTGCTCGGCCACCACCCCGAGGCGATGATCGTCACCGGGGTCGACCAGACCGCCACCGCGCGACGCATGCTGGAACAATCCGGCGTGCCAGTGGTGCAGACGATGGAGCTGACCGACGATCCGATCGACATCAACATCGGCCTGTCGCACCCCGCCGCCGGCTATGCCGCGCTGCGCTTCCTGCTCGACTGCGGGGCGCGGCGCATTGCCCATATGATGGCGCCGCTCGATGCCCGCGCTGTGCGCCGCCGCGAGGGGTTCGAGCGCGAATTGCGCGCCAACGGGCTCGACCCGATCGTGATCCATTCGACCAAGCCGACGAGCGTATCGCTGGGCGCCGAGCTGCTGGGCGAGTTGCTGGCGGCGCATCCCGACGTCGATGCGATCTGGTGTTCGAGCGATTATCTGGCGCTCGGCGCGATGTTCGAATGCGCCCGGCGCGGCATTCGCATCCCCGACGACATCGCGATCCTGGGTTTCAACGACCTGGAACTCTGCGCCGTCGCCCATCCGTCGATCAGCAGCGTGGCGACGCCGCGCTACGAAATGGGGCAGACGACGGCCGAGATCCTGCTCGAACTGCTGCGCGGCTCCGGCCGGCGCCCGGCCGATCGGCGGATCGATCTCGGCTTCGAGATCCGGGCCCGCGACAGCACGCGTCGGCCCTAGCGCGGCGCGCGGCCGGGCCGCGGCCAGCAGAGCGGCGGCCAGGAAATGCAACGCCAAGGCTTGACACTTGCCCGCCAATCGACCACTTGAGCCCTGTCGCTGCGCTGCCGCGTGAGCAAGCCGTGCCCTTCGGGGCCATCAGCGCACCACAGAATTCAGTTCCCCATCACGCAGGGTTCCTGACGCGACAGCCGGATGGCGCGGGAAACGCCCGCT
>JAKAJW010000160.1 GCA_021813645.1 Pseudomonadota bacterium
AAGTCCGAGCGCACGAACCGCAGCGAGCCGTGCAGCCGCAGGCGCAGGCCGGAGGGATCGCGCCCGGCGAGGTCCTGCCGCGAAGCCGGATCAAGCGGCGCCTCTTCGGCCGCGTGATAGGCCTCGACCCAGGCGCGCTCGAGCCGGGCGAGATCGGCGAGATAGGGCAACTCGGCGACCGGCGGGAAGCCTTCGAGAAAGGCCGGGAAGTCAGCGCCGTAGTCGAACATCAAAGGTCCGGCGGGGGGGGCGTCAGCGGCGAACTCGGCTGCCATTGCGCGGAAGAAATCCGCGCCCACCAAGCGCTTGACCACCGGATAGGCCTCGCCAAGCCCGTTCGCCAAGCCGAGGATGACGTTGTTGCGATAGACCGCGAACCGCTTGGCCGAAGGCAGCCCGTCTGGCCCGACCAGCCCGGCCGGCACCGCGCCGCCGCGATCGAGCAGCGCCGCGCCGAACTGCGCCTGCCGCTCAGACCAGCGCATCGGCCTGCACCGCCGCGGTCATCACCATATCGGCCAGAAGCGCCTCGGCGTAGAGATCGGTCCAGCCCGGCACGTCATTGTCCCATTCGATCAGCGTGGGCCTGCGACCGCCGCGCGCGATCGCCCGGGCGTATAGCGCCCAGACCGGATCGTCCACCGGCCGGTCGTGGCTGTCGATCAGCAGCGGCCGGCCAGCCTCGTCGGCATCGACGTCGTGGCCGCCAAGGTGGACTTCGCCGACGCGCGACAGCGGGAAGCGGTCGATATAGTCCTGCGCGTCGCGCGCCTGATTGGTGCAGGCGACTTGGACGTTGTTGACATCCAGCAGCAACCCGCAGCCGGTGCGCCGGGCGATCTCGGCCAGGAAGTCGATCTCGTCCCAAGTGCTTTCGGTGAAGGCGAGATAGGTCGAGGGGTTTTCCAGCAGCAGCGGTCGGCCGACCGCTTCCTGCACTTCATCGACATGGTCGCAAACCGTCTGCAGAGTCTCGCCGGTATAGGGCAGTGGAAGCAGGTCGTTGAGATAGCCCGCGTCGTGGGTCGACCAGGCGAGATGTTCGGAGAACAGCGCAGGCTCGTAACGGTCGATCAACACGCGCAGCCGGGCGAGGTGGTCGCGGTCCAGCGGGCGCGGCCCGCCGATCGACAGGCCGACCCCGTGAAGCGACAGGGGGTAACGTTCGCGGATCGCGGTCAGATAACGGTGCGGCGGCCCGCCCGCGCCCATGTAGTTCTCGGCATGAATCTCGAAGAAGCCCAGATCCGGCGCGCTGGCGAGAATCTCGGCGTAATGCTGCGGTTTCAGCCCCAGGCCGGCCCGCGGCGGCAAAGCCAATTGGGAAAAGCGCATCTTCGGATCCTCCGCTGCAGCGGGCCGTCCGGCCCTTGGAAGGAAGACGCGCCACGCCGCCTGCCGTTACAGCCGGCCGGCCGTTTATCCGTCGGGCTTCGGCTCGGGTTCGGGCTCGGCGGCGACGCGGGCCAGGATCGCGTCCAGCGCGGCCGGCGCGGGCTCCTCATCCGGCAGCGCGGCCGAGGCGCGGATCATCGCCTTGGTCTGGCGCATCTGATGGATGAAGTGGTCGCAGCCCTTGCAGATCGCCAGGTGTAGATGGATGCGCAGCCGGTCCCACAGGCCCAATTCGCCGTCGATCAGCGCATCGGCCCGCGCCGCAACATCCTTGCAGGTGAACCTCACACCCATTGCGATCCTTTCAGCCTCCGCGAACAAGACGCTTTCGCGACGCCGGCGTTACAGGTCATTCCACAGATAGGACAAGGCGCCGCAGCTTGCATCCCCTCACCCCATCAGCCGGTCGAGTTCGCGCCGCAGCGCGTGGCGGGCGCGGTGCAGCAGCACCCGCATATTGCCCTCCGAGATTCCCAAGGCCGCGCAGACCTCGGCCGCCTCGAGCCCCTGCTGGCCGCGCAGGATCAGCACCGCGCGCTGCGCTTCGGGCAGCCGGTCTATGGCAGCCGAAACGTGTTGCAGCAGGTTCCGCCCAGCGATCATCCGCTCTGGCGTCACCTCTTCCCAGAGCGCCGGCATCTCCTTCCAATGCCCGGTCCCGTCAAAGGCCGCGGCCAGGCCGTTGCCCTCGCCTCCGTCATCGAAGGAGACCTGCCGCCCGTCGCGACGGGCGCGACTGCGCGCGGCATTGGTCAGGATGGTGAATATCCAGGCCGCCAGCGAGGATCGGCCCTCGAAGCCGCCGATGTTCTTCAGGATCGACACCCAGGCGTCCTGCGCCACCTCCTCGGCCGAGGCCTGATTGCGCAGGATCGCGGCGGCGAGCCGCACCATGGGCGGATTGTAGCGGCGGTAGGCCTCGGCGAAAGCGGCCCGGTCGCCGGCGGCAAGCGCCGCGACAAACCGGCCTTCGTCCTCTCCCTCGACCGTCATCCGCGACTTGCTTGCCTTTGCCATCGCGGCGCCGACAATCCGCGCCGCCCGGCCAGTCTAAGCGATGCGGCCTAGGGCGCAACCGCTCTGCGTCGGATCAGCCGGGGCCGCATGAGCCGCGCCAGCACCGCATCGCAGGACAGAGCGCCACCGCCCAGCAGCGCCGGCACCGCAAGGGTGAAGGCCCAGAGCAGTCGTTGGTCAAGGATCTTGCCATAAGGGTCGGCGTCGAACAGCCGGCCGATCGTCACCGCGTCCACGCCGTGGCCATAGATATCGGTCAGCGACATCACCAGGATGAAGCCGATCATGCCGATCGCGGCCGGTCGGGTGAGCAGCCCCAGGACCACCAGCAGCGGCAGGACGAATTCGGCCATCGTGCCCGCGATCACCACCAGATGCCAGGGCCAGGCCAGGGCGGCAGGATCGTAGCCCGCGGCGTCGAACTGCTTCGGCAGGATCTGGACATAGGCGCCGGCGGACAGGCCGAAGCCGCTGATCTTGGTCAGAAACGAGCTCCAGAAGAAGCGCAGGAGCACCGCGGCAAAAACAAGCCGGGCCAGCGCCGAAAGCGCGCTCAGCCCGCCGGCGCCGGGACGCGCTTCGGGATCGAAAAGGGATCGAACGAGGGGCAGCATGGCGGGGGTCTCCGGGCTTGCGGCCGGGCGCCCCGGCGGGGCACCCGGCGGGTTCCGACGTCAGGCTTTCGGCATGTCGCGGGTGAGCGGCGTCAGCGAGCCCATGCGGCCGCCCGGCAGCTTCATCGTCGTGCAGGTCCCGGCGGGGACGAGCTTGAACTCGTTGCCCTGGTAGTCAACCTTCGACGTGCCAGCGCAAGTGGTGCCGGCGCCGGCGGCGCAGTCGTTCTGCCCCTTGAGGGCGACGCCATAGCACTTCTCCTGGCCGGCGGCCTGGGCCGGGGTGGCGAATTGGGCTGCGAGCCCGGCCGCAAGGGCGCCGGCGATCATCAGCGAACGGGATTGCTTCGTCATCAGGTCCTCCATCGGATCGAAGGCTCCACTGCCTTCTGCCCACATGACCCGCGACCGGCCCGGACGTTACACGGCTCTTTGCGCGGACGGTGAAATTCCGCCGTGCCGGCGGTTGCGGGGCCGCACAAACGCAGATCGCTACACCGCATTTTAAGGAAATTCCGGCATCCAGCGTTTTGACCTCGGAGAAACCGGCGCCGCCGTTAACCGATAGTCAGCAGCCGGCCCTTAGCTTGACCCGGGCCACCAAGGAAGCGGCGCAGCCAGAGGACAGTGCATTGAAGAAGACCTTCATTACCCCGCCGAACCGTTTCGCCTTGGATGGCTCGGCCCGCAAAGGCAGCGGCCTGCAACTGCATGGCCCCCTTGCGGCACACCATGCCTGCGGCCGCCGTTCGTGCCCCCCTGTTGCCCGCTCGCAAGCGGCTCAGCCGCTGCGCTGAACCCGACCAGACGCTGCTAACGCAAGGACCGGTTTG
>JAKAJW010000434.1 GCA_021813645.1 Pseudomonadota bacterium
GGCATGCCGAGGCGGCGCAGGGCTTTCAGCAGATGCGGCCAGGGCGTGGTCAGGATCAGGATCAGCGCGAAGCTGGCCGAGGTTTCGGCGCGCAGCACCAGAAAACCCGCGCTGCGCAGGCCGGGCCAAGTGACGGTGGCGAAGGGCAGGGCAAGTGCGGCGGGGCCGGGCACCAGCACCAGTGCCGGTAGCGCGATGGTCCCAGTAAAGACCAGTACGCCGAGCCAGAGCGGCCGGGCGAGCCGGCGCGGAGATATGGCCGAAGCCGCCGCCAGCAGGGTGGCGAGCGCCAGCAGAAACGCCAGGATCAGCAGCGAGCGGGCCGCAACCGCGGTGGCGATCAGGCCCAGAAAGCAGATCAGTTTCGTTCTGGGATCAAGGGCTTGCAGTATGCCGGGGCGCCGGGCGACGGCCTCCGCCTCGCGCGCATGGGCCAAGGCCTGCACCAGCGTCTCAACCAGCCGGTCGGCGCCGCGGCGGTGGGAATGGCGAAGAAAGCCCTGCTCGCTCATTCAACCGCGGCCCACGCGACCGAGCAGCGCGCCGAGGCCGAGGACGGCGAGCAAGACGAGCCCGCCCCCGATCAGCGCCGAGGCGAGATAGGCGAAGGCCGGATCGCGCAGGAAGGCGGGCGCATAGTTCGGCAGCGGCGCCTGCCAGAGATGGGCGAGCCGGGCCAAGCCCGGCGGCAGGGTTGCCGGCGGCGCCAACCCTCCGGACGCCTGGGCGATGGCGGCGCGCCCGGCCGGATCGGCGAAGTCCGCCGGGGCCCATTCGCCCCAGGCGACCCCGCCGGCGAGCAACCCGAGCGGGCTCGCGACCATCAGCGCGCCGAGCCCGGCCCAAAGCCGCCGCGTCGGCCGCCGGCTGGCGGCTGGGGCCGCGGTGAAAGCCGAGGCGGCGAGCAGCTCGGGGTGACTGCGTTGCAGCCAGGCCACCAGGCCGCCGGTCAGCACGGCCTCGGCCGTCCCGGCAAGGGTCAGATGGGCCAGCATCATGGCGGGAACCGCGACCGCCAGCGGGTAGGGCGCATAGAGCGGCGCGCCGGAGGCGTCGTGGAACAGCAGCGGCTGCAGGCCGAATTCGATCCCGGCCAGCAGCGCGGCGGCATTGATCGCGGCATAGCCGGCCAGGGCGGCGGCGAAGGCCCGGCGCGGGGACGCGAGGGCGGATCGCCCGGCGGCGAGCCGGTAGACCGTCCAGGCCACGAAGCAGCCAACGATCGCCATGTTCAGGCTGTTGGCGCCGAAGGTGGTGATGCCGCCATCGCCGAAGAACAGCGCCTGGATGGCGAGCGCGATGGAGATCGCCAGGAGCCCCGCCCAGGGGCCGAGCAGAATCGCCGCCACCCCCATGCCGACCGCGTGCGCCGTGGTGCCGCCGGGGATTGGCAGGTTGAACATCATCACCGTGAAGCCGAAGGCCGAGACCAGCGCCATCAGCGGCACCATCCGGCCCTGCAGCATCCGTTTCACCCGCGCCAACCCCTGCATCCAGAAAGGCAAAGCCACCGCATAGGCCACGGCGCAGGTGGTGGGGCTCAGATAGCCGTCGGGAATGTGCATGACCGGCTCGTGTGATGATTTCTAAAATTTGTCATACGCGCGCGGCCGAAGCAATCGCCCTCGCCCGGCTGCGGCGATGCGCGGCGGGCGGTTGCGCCCAGGCCCGAGGATGGGCTTTCCCTTTCGGGAACCTTGTCGCAGAGTGCGCCGGGCAGCGCGCGGCGGGCACCGGAGCGGAAGAGGGGTGGCATGGCGATTGAGACGACGGAGGTTCTGGTGGTCGGCGCGGGCCAGGCCGGGATCGCGATGAGCGAGCATCTGAGCCGGGCCGGCGTGCCGCATCTGGTGCTGGAACGCTACCGGATCGCCGAGCGCTGGCGAACGGAGCGCTGGGATTCCCTGGTCGCCAACGGGCCGGCCTGGCACGACCGTTTTCCCGGCATGACCTTTCCCGTCACCGGCCCGGAAGGCTTCCCGCCCAAGGAAGAGATCGCCGACTATTTCGTGGCCTACGCCGAACGGATCGCCGCCCCGATCCGCTGCGGCGTCGAGGTGACCGCCGTCGCCCGCAACCCGGACCGGCCAGGATTTCTTGCGCAAACCTCGCAGGGCATGATCGCGGCGAGCCACGTGGTGGCCGCCACCGGCCCGTTCCAGCGTCCGGTCCGGCCCGCATTGGTGCCGGAGCGCCCCGGCCTGACCCAAATCCATTCCACCGCCTACCGCAATCCCGCCGCGCTGCCAGAGGGCGCGGTGCTGGTGGTCGGCTCGGGCTCCTCCGGGGCGCAGATCGCCGAGGAACTGTTGGAGGCCGGCCGGCGCGTCTACCTGTCCGTCGGGCCGCACGACCGGCCGCCCCGGAGCTACCGCGGCCGCGACTTCGTCTGGTGGCTCGGGGTGCTGGGCAAGTGGGATGCCGAGACGACGCCGGGTGTCGAGCATACCACCATCGCGGTGTCCGGCGCCCATGGCGGGCGGACCGTCGATTTCCGCCGCTTGGCCGAACGCGGCATGGTGCTGCTCGGCCGGACCGAAGCCTATGACGCTGGGGCGCTACGTTTCGCCCCCGACCTTGCCGCCAACCTGGCGCGGGGCGACGCCAACTATCTCTCGGTGCTGGACGAGGCCGATGCCTATGTCGCGCGCAACGGTCTCGACCTGCCGGAAGAGCCGGAGGCTCGCCGTATTCCGGCCGACCCGCCTTGCGTGACCGATCCGATCAGCGCACTCGACCTGGCCGAGGCTGGGATTAGCACCATCCTCTGGGCCACCGGATTCGCCCTGGATTTCGGCTGGCTGCAGGTGGACACTTTCGACGCCGCGGGCCGGCCGCGCCATCGGCGCGGTATCGCCGCCGAGCCGGGGCTTTATTTCCTGGGCCTTCCCTGGCTGACCCGGCGGGGCTCGGCCTTCATCTGGGGGGTCTGGCACGATGCCAAGTTCATCGCCGACCACATCGCGACCCAACGCGGCTATCTGAACTACGCCCCGAGCTGATCGGCCAGAAACGAAGCCGCCGCCCACCCGCAAGCCCAGAACGCCAACCCGAAGGACTGCCAATGGCCCACAAACGCATCCGTCCGTTCAACACCAAGGACACCTACCCCGAGCAGAAGCTCGACAACGACCTCGCCCAGGCGGTGGTGGCGCGGGGCACGATGATCTTTCTGCGCGGCCAGTGCCCGCAGGATCTCGATACCGCGAAGGACACCGGCAGCCACGATCCGGTGGAGCAGACCCACAAGGTCATGCAGAACATCCGCCAACTGATCGAAGAGGCCGGCGGGCGTATGGAACATCTGTGCAAGATCGTCGTCTACCTTACCGACGTCCGCCACCGCGAGGCGGTCTATCGCACGATGGGCGAATACATTCGCGGCGTGCATCCGGTCTCGACCGGAGTCGTCGTCACCGCGCTCGCCCGGCCGGACTGGCTGGTGGAGATCGACGCCACCGCCGTCATCCCGGATTGAGACGGCGGCCCCCAGGGGCTGGCAACAGGAGGACACGCATGACCTTTTCCCTCGTCGCCCGATGTGCCGAAACCGGTCAGTTCGGCATGGTGATCTCTTCCTCGTCACCGGCCGTCGCGGCGCGCTGCGCCCATGCACGGGCGGGCGTCGGGGCGGTGGCGAGCCAGAACGTGACCGATCCCCGGCTGGGACCGGCCGCGCTCGATCTGATGGAGCGGGGGGCCAGCGCCGCGGAGGCGGTCGCGATCCTGGTGCGCGGCATGGCGCAGCCTGACTATCGCCAGCTGATCGCAGTGGACCGGCTCGGCGGGGTGGCGATCCATTCCGGCGCGAAGGCGCTGGGAACCTGGGCGGAGGCG
>JAKAJW010000337.1 GCA_021813645.1 Pseudomonadota bacterium
GCCGCCGCCGCGGTCCTGGTTGCGCGCCGCGTCGAGCCGGGTGAAAGGCCGCATCGCCTCCTCGCGCCGATGCGCTGGAATGCCCGGGCCGTCGTCTTCCACCGTGACGCGGATCTGGCGCCCGTCTAGCTTCACCAAGACTCTCACCTTTGACCCGTAACGCACGGCGTTTCCGATCAGATTCTCGACAGCCCTCTCCACCGCATAGGGCCGCAGCAGGGCCTCGCCGCTGCCCTGGGGCGGCAGCATTTCGACCGGCTGCCCGGCGCGGCGGGCGTTCTCCACCACCCGGGCGACCAGCGCCGCCGGATCGCAAGCCACCGCCTCCTCCAGCGCATCGCCGCGCGCGAAGGCCAAAAAGGCGTCGAGCAGCCGCTCCATATCCTCGACATCCTGCCGCAGCGCCGTGACCTCGGGCCCGTCTTCCAGCATGGCGAGCCCCAGCTTCAGCCGGGTCAGCGGCGTCCGCAGATCGTGGCTCACCCCCGACAGCATCAGCGTCCGCTGCTCGATCTGCCGCTCGATCCGCGCCCGCATCTCCAGGAAAGACAGCCCCGCCGCCCGCACCTCGGTCGCCCCGCGCGGCCGGTAGGGCACGATCCGCCCCTTGCCGAACTCTTCCGCCGCCGCGGCCAGCCTTGTGATCGGACGCAATTGATTTCGCAGGAAAAGATAGGCGATCAGGGTCATCAGGATCGAGGTGAAGATCATCAGCACCAGCAACTGATGCGGGTTCGAGGCGGACACCCGGCCGCGGTTGAAGCTCACCCGCATCGGCCCCCAGCGGGTGGCGAGCGTCAGCTCCACCGTGTCGGAATTCGCCAGCAGGTCGACCCCCCGCACCTCCGGCATCCCCTTGCGCAGGGTGCGGATCATCTGCGCCCCCGACAGGTCGATCCACAGCCGCCGGTCGCCGGTCTCGGCCGGCGCGGGCAGCGCGACCTGCATCTGCAGCCGTGGTGCGAGCGCGCGGGCCTGGGCTTCGGCCGTCGACAAACTGGTCGAGCCGTTGACCTCGTCCAGCAGATAGCCCACTTCGATCATGATGTTCCCGGTCATCTGCCGGGTCACGCCCTCGAAGTGCCGCTGGATGAACACCACCGAGACCACCAGCTGGATCACCACCACCGGCACGATCAGAATCAGCGTGGCCCGGCCGTGAATGCCGCGCGGCAGGATATGTTTGAGCCAGTTCGGTCGCATGGCGCGCAGCCTAGCCGGCCGGCCAGATCGGAGGAAGGGGAGATGATCGCCGCAAGCCCGCCCGAATCGCTCGCCCCCGGCCTCCGCCGGCTGATCGCCGCCAATCCCTCGCCGATGACCGAGCGCGGCACCAACATCTACCTGCTCGGCACCGAGCGGGTGACGGTGATCGACCCCGGCCCGGCGCTGCCCGGCCTGGTCGAGGCCATCCTGGCCGCCCTGCCCGCTGGCGCGCGGATTGAGCGGATCCTGGTCACCCACAGCCATCTCGACCACTCGCCGCTCGCCCGCCCGCTGGCGGTGGCGACCGGCGCGCCGATCCTCGGCTTCGGCCCGAGCGCGGCCGGCCGCAGCCCGACCATGGCGGCGCTGGCCGCGGCCGGCCTGGCCGGCGGCGGCGAGGGCGTCGACACCGGCTTCGTTCCCGATGCCACGCTGGCCGATGGCACCGTGCTGGAGGTCGACGGCCGCCCGCTCACCGCGCTCTGGACGCCCGGGCATTTCGGCAACCATCTGGCCTTCGCCTGGGGCGAGGCGCTGTTCACCGGCGACCTGGTGATGGGCTGGGCGAGTTCGCTCGTCTCGCCGCCCGACGGCGACATGGCGGCCTATATGCGCTCGCTCGGGCGCCTCGCCGCCCAGGGCGCCAAGCGGCTCTACCCCGGTCATGGCGCCCCGGTCGAGGATCCGGCCGCGCGCATCGACTGGCTCGCCGCCCACCGCCGCGCGCGCGAGGCCGCGATCCTCGCCGCGCTCGGCCCGGAGCCGCAGACCCTCCCGGCGGTGACCCGGGCGGTCTATACCGACACGCCGGCCCCGCTGCTGCCGGCCGCCGAGCGCAACGTCTTCGCCCATCTGATTGATCTGGTTGAGCGAAACCGCGCCGCCGCGCGCCCGGAACTGGGCACCACCGCCGGTTTCTTCCGCCTCTAGCGGCCGGCTGCGAAAACCGTCGCCCCGCACCGAATTGCCTCTGGACGCCCAAAACGGCAGTTGCTATACGGCCCCCCGTGTTCCGGCGTAGCTCAGCGGTAGAGCAGTTGACTGTTAATCAATTGGTCGTAGGTTCGATCCCTACCGCCGGAGCCAACAAACAACGTATCATGTTGTTTTCGCTAAATATACTATCAGCCTATGGCAACAATCCCCCCAACAGCCCCACCAACAACCTCGGTAGGATTATTTTGAAAACCCCCTGAAGTAGTCTAAGGTTGTTACGATCGCGGCCTCTCCTTGATCCGCATCCCAACGCTGGACCGCACGGAGGCAGCGTTTTCCGGCTTCTGATCCGGTTGCAACCCTTGTGGACGGCCCTATCGGTCAGATCTTGAAGATGCCCTGAAGCAGACGGGGTATCAGCGCGTTGAAGCGCAATGGGGCATCGGTCGCAGCCAGGCAGATGCAGGCGGGCCCCACATCGGCGATCGGCGTGTGCTCTATTTCGTCCGCCACGACCTGCACGTCACCGCGGCCGTATTGCCCGGTCTGGTCATGGAAACTGCCCTGCAGTACGAGCGTCATCTCAAGCCCGTTGTGGCCATGATCCGGAACCGCCTTGCCACCGGGGATATAGAGCAGCCGAACCGATCCCTCGGCGCCGGACGAGAGGATCTGTTGGCGGATCCCAGCGCCGAGATTGCTCCAGCGCGGTTTGCCTCCGCCCAGCTCAGCGATCACGGCACCGGGGTAGATGCCTTGCGGTGCGCCGATCGGGGCCGATTTGCGCAACGGCTCATCGAGCATCGCCAGCGTGCGGGCCCGCAGCGCGGCATCGGCGGCCGGGCCGTCGAGCGCGTCGAGCGCGGTGCCGGCAAGCGCATCGCAGGCTTCGGCCATGGCGCGGCACGTGTCGCACAACGACAGGTGGGTGGCGACGACCACGGCGAAGGCATGCGGCAGGGCACCGCTCGCATAGGCCTCGATGATGTCATCCGGGATGTGATGGGTGACGGGCGACATGGTCAACGTAGTTCCTTCAGTTCGTGGCGCAGGCGATCAAGGGCCAGGCGGATACGCGACTTGATCGTGCCCATCGGCAGGCCGGTGCGCTGGCGTATTTCGGTATGGGTCAGATCGCCGAGGTAGGCCTGTTCGATCAACGTGCGCTGCTCGGGCGACAGCGCGTCGAGTGCCGCGCGCAGGCGGCTGGCCTCCTGGTCGAGGGCGAGCGCGGCGTGCGCATCCTCGCCGGTTTCCTCGCTTTCGACCCCGAGTTCGTCGGGCACGGGCCGGCGCTCGCGACGCAAAATGTCGATCTGGCGGTTGCGGGCGATGCGATAGACCCAGGCGGCGGCCTGAGCACGGGAGGGGTCGAACTGATGCGCCTTCTGCCAGGCGGTCAGCAGGACATCCTGCACGACGTCGTCGGCCATCGCTCGCGTCATTCCCGAACGCAGCATCATCGTCGTCAGACGCGGGGCGAAATGGTCGAAGAGAAGCGCGAAGGCCGCACGATCGCGGTTGTCGCGCACCGCGATCAGCCACTGCGTCGGCGGCGAGAGCGCCCCCTGCCGTTCATCGGGTTCCATTCGCTGCGTTTGCCCTCGCCGCGCCGGGGCCGAACCCAACCGAGGGGCGGTTTGGCAGGGCGCCGTCTGTATGGTGTCGGTCTGGTCGATCATACAGTTGATACG
>JAKAJW010000381.1 GCA_021813645.1 Pseudomonadota bacterium
TCCGATCTCGATCTCGGCTTCCAGCGCAAGCAGGTAGCCGTGGCTGTCGAAGATGCCGGTTTCGGGCGAGAGCAGTGCGCCGTGGCACTGCACTTCCGGCTCGCGCGCCCGAACCGCGGCGGCGGAGATCAGCGCGACATTCGCTACCCCGTTCTCGGCGGCGCGGGCGGCGATGCGGGCGATCGTGGCCTCTTCCTCGGTGCTGGTGGCGACGACGAGCTTGCCGCATTTGCGATGCGCCACGCCGTGGGCGGCGAGATAGGCGTAGAGCCTGTGCCGGCCGCGCAGGCAGAGCAGGTGCTTGAGGCTGCCGGTCGGGTAATAAAGGCCGGCGTGGATCACCTCGCTGTTGCGCGAGGAAAGGCCGGCGCCGGGCTGGTCCTCGGCCTCCAGCACCAGCACCGACTGGCCGGCGGTGGCGAGCGCTGCGGCGCAGGCGAGGCCGACGGCGCCGGCGCCGATGACGGTGGCGTCAAAATCGGGCATCGGGACGCTTGGCGGTGGGAGCGGTCATGGAACGGGTCATCGCAGCTTCACCTGCAGCCGTTCCAGCCCGTGGAAGTGGTAGAGGTCGGCGTAGCGCGGCCGGCCGGCGAGCGCGAGGCCGGGCTGGCGGGCGAAGAGGATCGGCAGGGCGGTCTGCAGTTCCAGCCGGGCGAGCGGGGCGCCGACGCAGAAATGCAGCCCGGCGCCGAAGCTGAGGTTGGGCTTCGCGGCGCGGCCGGGCAGGAACTTCGCCGGCCGCTCGAAGGCGGCGGGGTCGCGGTTGGCGGCGGCCAGCAGCAGCGCGACCTCGCTGCCCTTGGCGAAGGTCTGGCCCATCACCTCGACATCCTCATAGGCGTGCCGGGTGAAAAGATGCAGCGGCGGATCGAAGCGCAGCAGTTCTTCCACGGTGGCCTCGATCGCGGCGGGGGCGAGCGCCTCGGGCGGGGTCTTCTCTTGCAGCAGCACCTTCACCGCATTTCCGAGGGAATGCACGGTGGCCTCGTGGCCGGCGTTCAGCAGCAAGATGCAGGTGGCAATCAGCTCGTCGGTGCTGAGCTTGTCGCCCTCGGCCTCGGCGGCGATCAGATGGGTGATCAGGTCGTCGGCCGGGCGGGCGCGGCGTTCCTCGACGTAAGACCGCAGGAAATCGGCGAATTCGGTGGCGGCGGTGGCGGCGGCCTCTTCCATCGCGCGGCTGCGGCGGGCCTGGTACATGCCGACCATGGCGTTGGACCAATTGAGCAGTTGATCCGCCATGCTTTCCGGCACGCCGAGCAGGCGGGCGATGACGATGACCGGGATCAGCCGGGCGAAGGCGGGCAGCAGGTCGAAGGGTTCGGAGGGAAAGCCGTCGATCAGCCGGTGCGACAGCGCCGCGATCTCCGGGCCCATGGCGGCGATCCGGCGCGAGGTGAAGGCGCGCAGCACGAGGGCGCGCAGCCGGGTGTGGCGCGGCGGCTCCAGCTCCAGCATGGAATGCGCCTCGACGGCGTAGAATGGGGCCTGGTGCGCGGGGATCGGCCGGCGCTTCTCGGGCGGGATCTCGCGGCCGAAGCGGCGGTCGCGCAGGATGGCGTTGACGGCGGCGGCGGAGACGACGGCGGGCAGGCCGTAGTCTTCCCAGTAGACGATCCGGCCGAGCGCGCGGGCGCGTTCGTAGAAGGCATAGGGGTTCTGGACGAATTTCGGCTCGGTCGGCGACTGGGCGATGGTCGGCAGGGTCATGGGGCGCTCCTTCGCGCCGAGCAAAGCGGAAGCGCCGGGCGGGGGCAAGCGGAAGGGCGCGCGGCTAGCCTTCCATGGGCGCAACGAGGGGCGCCCGCCTGTCGGCGGGGGCGGGCGATAGCGCCCCCGCGCGCCACCGCGGGGCCGCTTTTCCGGAGGTCATCGCGGCGCGGTCAGGCCAGCGCGCCTTCCGCCGTGATCCGGGTCTTGCCGCCGAGATAGGGGTGCAGCGCGGCGGGCAGTTCCACCGAGCCGTCGGCCTGCTGGCCGTTTTCCAGCACCGCGATGAGGCAGCGGCCGACGGCGAGGCCGGAGCCGTTCAGGGTGTGGACGAATTCCGGCTTGCCACCGCCCTGGGGCCGGTAGCGGGCGTTCATCCGGCGGGCCTGGAAATCGCCGCAGACCGAGACCGAGCTGATCTCGCGATACTTGTTCTGGCCGGGCAGCCAGACCTCGAGGTCATGCGTGCGGGTGGCGCCGAAGCCCATGTCGCCGGTGCAGAGCACGATGACGCGATAGGGCAGGCCGAGCTTCTGCAGGATCGCCTCGGCGCAGCCGGTCATCCGATCATGTTCCGCGCGCGAGGTTTCGGGCGTTGTGATCGAGACCATCTCGACCTTCTCGAACTGGTGCTGGCGCAGCATGCCGGAAGTGTCCTTGCCGGCGCTGCCGGCCTCGGAGCGGAAGCACTGGGTCAGCGCGGTCATCCGGATCGGCAGCGCCGCCTCGTCGAGGATCTCGCCGTTCACGGTGTTGGTCAGCGTCACCTCGGAGGTCGGCACCAGCCACCAGCCGTTGGTGGTCTCATAGCTGTCCTCGGCGAATTTCGGCAGCTGGCCGGTGCCGAGCATCATCTCGGGGCGGACCAGCACCGGGGTCCAGGTCTCGGTCAGGTCGTGCTCGTTCACATGGGTGTCGAGCATGAGTTGGCCGAGCGCGCGATGAACGCGCAGCACCGCGCCGCGCAGCACGGTGAAGCGCGAGCCGGACAGCTTGGCGGCGGTGGCGAAGTCCATCCCCGGCTTCACGCCCGGGATCTCGAAATGCTCCCGGGGCGCGAAGGCGAAGTTGCGCGGGTTGCCCCAGCGGCGCAGTTCGACGTTGTGGTCTTCGTCTGGCCCGTCCGGCACGTCGGGCAGCGGCGCGTTCGGGATCATGAGCAGGAGATCGCGCAGCCGGGCGTCTTCCGCGGCGGCCTCTTCGGTCAGCCGAGCGACCTCGGCCTTCTTCTCGGCGACCAGGGCGCGCAGCCGCTCGAATTCGGCGGTATCTCCCTTGGCCTTGGCCGCGCCGACCTCTTTCGAGGCGGCGTTCTGCGCGGCCTGGGCGGTCTCGGCGGCAAGAATCTTGGCGCGACGCTCCTCGTCGAGGGCGAGCAGGTCGGCCGCCTGCGGCGGCAGGCCCCGGCGGGCCAGCGCGGCGTCGAAGGCGGCGGGGTTGTCGCGAATGGCGCGAATGTCGTGCATGGTCTCACCTCGTTGGTCGGGCGAGATATGCCCGATTGCGGCGGCCGAGGGAAGTCTGCGGCGGCCGGGAGGGGGCGGGAGGCATGGCGGGAGGGTGCCGGGGGCGTGCCGGGGAAGCGGCGAACGGCGGCGGTTAACCTGATCGTAACGCTGCGGTCGCAGGCTCGGAGGCGCGCCGCCGAGGCAGCGCGGCCAAGCGAGAGGAATTGGCGATGTTCATGCGGTTTCTGATCGGCTTCTTCTGGCTGTTCGGCTGGTGTGCCGCCTCCTGGTCGGCCCCGGTCAGCGTCGCCGTTCCGCCGCGCGACCGTCGCACGCGCCGGCACGACGGTCGCCGCCAGGAAATCAGTCGGTATTGAGACTGGCGAAACGCCGGCCGTTCTTGACGAGTTCGCCCAAGAGGTCGGGCGGGGACCACAGGCCGGGCGCCTCGGGGGCGAGTTCGGCCAGGGCGGTCTTGACCTCCAGCAGGCCGATCTCGTCGGCGGTCTGCAGCGGGCCGCCGCGCCAGCGCGGATAGCCGAGCGCCAGGATCGCCGCCATGTCGACGTCCGAGGGGCGCAGCGCGCAGCCCTCGGCGACCAGCCGGGCGCCCTCGGCCACCAAGGCGAGCAGGCAGCGGCGCTGAATCTCTGCTGCGTC
>JAKAJW010000126.1 GCA_021813645.1 Pseudomonadota bacterium
GCCGTCGAGCACCTGCGGCAGCCGGCCCCAGCGGGTGATGCGGGCGAATTTCCCGGCATCCAGCGTGTCGAGCGAGACATTGACCCGGCGCACCCCGCAGTCGGCCAGTTCGGCGGCGTATTTGCCGAGCTGCGAGCCATTGGTGGTCAGCGTCAGCTCCTTCAGCGCGCCGGAGGCGAGGTGGCGAGACATGGCGCGGAATAAGGTCAGGATGCCACGCCGCACCAGCGGCTCGCCGCCGGTGATGCGCAGCTTCGCCACCCCCATTTCGACGAAGGCGGAGCAGAGCCGGTCGAGCTCTTCCAGCGTCAGCAATTCCGCCTTGGGCAGGAATTCCATGTGCTCCGTCATGCAATAGACGCAGCGGAAGTCGCAGCGGTCGGTCACCGAGACCCGAAGGTAGGTGATGGCGCGGGCGAAGGGATCGATCAGGGGCGCGGTCATGGGCGGAAGGTAGTCTTCGCCGGTGCGCTCGGCAAGGCGGGCCGGCGGCGCGCCCCGATATGCGGTCCGGGCATGCGTTCCGACATGCGCTCCGGCGGCGGCCTCAGCCGCGCGGCGGCAGCGGGCGCATCGCCGCTTGGGCGGGATGGTCGGCCCAGGGCTTGCCCGCGCCGGCCGCCTTCAGCGCGCGGCCGAAGCGGCGGAGGGCGGCGGGACCGGGCAGCCGCGGGATATGCGCCAGTTCCCAGTGAAAGCCGTTGACCGGATCGTCGAAGAACGTCGCGTAATAGCCTGGTGTATATGTCGGATATTCCCGTGGCGCATCGGTGACGCTGAGCCCTTCGGGCAGCAGGAACTCGCGGTGGAAAGCATCGACCTCGGCCCGGTTGCGAGCCCAGAGCGCGATGTGATGCAGCCCGACCGCGCGCGCCGCATGATCGAGTTTGGCGCCGGAGCGGGCGGGCTGGAAGCCAATGTAGGAATGCGGCAGCGGAAACCGCGCCATGTAATAGGTCGAGTGGTAGCCGATATCGAGGGTCCAGAAGCTCTTGTAGCCGAGCCAGCCGAACATCCGGTCGTAGAAGGCGATCGAGGCCTCGTAGTCGAGCACCGAGAATTCGACGTGATTGATCCCCCGCCAGCGCATGGCCGCCTGCCTCCCTTCAGGTTCATGACGCAGCCTTGGTGGCACGGTTGGCCGGCGGGCACAACCGCCGGTGGCGTCAGCCGAGATATTTCGCCGCCTCCTTGCGGGCGAAGGGCTTCAGCGCGGCGCCCGGTCCGGCCAGGAAAGCGCGGACCCGGGCGGGGTCGTGCTTGGACAGGTCGCGCAGCCACCAGGCCACTGCCTTCTGGATGAACCACGCGGGGTCGCTGGCATAGCCCGCCGCCCATCCCAGCACCCGGGCGCGGATCGCCTCGTCCTCCGGCTTCGGATGGGCGAGCTTGGTCCAGGGCAGGGTGATGACCAGCGCGGCGCGGCGGGTCCACATGTTGGGGTGCCGGGTCCAGCCCTCCACCGCGTCGATCCGGGTGGGATCGGCCACGAGGCGGCGGCCGCCGGCATCGCAGGCATGATCGGCCACGGCCCATCCGTCGAAGCCCGGCGCCCAGGAAGCGATCAGCCGCCAGACGCCCTCGTCGGGCCGGATCCGGGCCTGGGTGATGAGCTTGGCGGCAGCCACCTTCGCCTCGTGGATGTCGCTGTCCCACAGGCCGGCGGCCAGGGCGATCCTCTCGTCGAGCGTGAGCTCTGTTCGCCAGCGCCTTGTCATCTCGGTGATTTCCGGGACCGGAATGCCGAGATACTCGCGCGGCGCCTTGTGATAGGCGGCCGCGCCCGTGGCCCGCCCCGGGTCGCCGGCGGCGGCAAGTTCGGCCAGCGCCTCGGCCAGGGTCATTCCACGGTCACCGACTTGGCCAGGTTGCGCGGCTGGTCGACGTCGGTGCCCTTGGCGATGGCGGTGTGATAGGCCAGAAGCTGCGCCGGCAGGGCGTAGAGGATCGGCGCGAAGGCGGGCGCGACCTCGGGCAGGGTCAGCGCCTGCCAGATGCCCCTGCCGGCCTCGGCCACGCCCTTCGCGTCGGAGATCAGCAGCACCTTGCCCTGCCGCGCCATCACCTCCTGCATGTTGGAGACGGTCTTGTCGAACAGCGTGTCGCGCGGGGCCAGCACGATCACCGGCACATGGCTGTCGATCAGCGCGATCGGCCCGTGCTTGAGTTCGCCAGATGCATAACCTTCAGCGTGTATATAGCTGATTTCTTTTAGCTTTAATGCGCCCTCCAGGGCCAGGGGATACATCGGCCCGCGGCCCAGGAACAACACGTCCTGCGCCTCGGCGAGCTGGGCGGCGATGGCGGCGATCTCGGCATCGAGGGCCTGGGCGTGATTGAGCAGCCCGGGCAGGCTGGTCAGTGCCTCGAGCTGGCGGGCGGTCTCGGCCGGGGTCATCCGGCCGCGGTCCGCCGCCGCCTTCAGCGCCAGCAGCGCGAGGACGGTCAGTTGGCAGGTGAAGGCCTTGGTGGAGGCGACGCCGACCTCGACGCCGGCCAGGATCGGCAGGGCGAGGTCGCATTCGCGGGCGATCGATGAGGTGGCGACGTTCACCACGGCGAGGGTCTTGGCGACCTTGTCCTGGGCGTAACGCAGCGCGGCCAGGGTGTCGGCCGTCTCGCCGGACTGGCTGACGAAGACCGCCCAGGAGGCGGGCGACAGCGGCGGCTCGCGATAGCGGAACTCCGAGGCGATATCGACATCGACCGGCAGGCCGGCGAAGGTCTCGAACCAGTATTTCGCTACCTGGCAGGCATAGTTCGCGGTGCCGCAGGCCACCAGGGTCAGCCGTTCAACGGCAGAGAAATCTACGCTATCCGGTAGGGTTATGCTGTGATCCTGAAGCGATGTGTAATGTTTCAGCGCACCCGCCAGCACCACCGGCTGCTCGGCAATCTCCTTGGCCATGAAATGCTTGTGGCCGGCTTTCTCGATCCGCGTGGCGTCGATCTCGATCCGCGCCTCGGCGCGGTTGGCGCGACGGCCGGCGGCATCGTAGATCTCCGCCCCGGCACGGGTGACGAAGGCGTGGTCGCCCTCTTCGAGATAGGTGATCCGGTTGGTCATCGGCGCCAGCGCGATGGCGTCGGAACCGACATACATCTCGCCCTCGCCATGGCCGATGGCGAGCGGCGAGCCCTTGCGAGCGGCGATCATCAGATCGGGTTCGCCGTCGAACAGGAAGAGCAGCGCGAAGGCGCCCTCCAGCCGGCCGATGGTCTTGGCGGCGGCGGCGCGCGGGCTCAGCCCCTGGGCGATGTAGAGGGCGGTGAGCTGGGCCACCGTCTCGGTGTCGGTTTCCGACTCGAAGGCGACGCCATTTGCGTCAAGTTCGGCGCGTAACTCACGGAAATTTTCGATAATTCCGTTGTGAACGACGGCGACGGGCCCGGCCCGGTGGGGGTGGGCGTTCTGCACCGTCGGGCCGCCGTGGGTGGCCCAGCGGGTGTGACCGATGCCGGTGTGCCCGGCCAGCGGCTGATGCACCAAGAGATCGGAGAGATTGACCAGCTTGCCGACCGCGCGGCGGCGATCCAGCCGGCCGTCCTGCACGGTGGCGATGCCGGCGCTGTCATAGCCGCGGTATTCCAGCCGCTTCAGCGCCTCGACGATGATCGGGGCGACCTCGTGATTGCCCAGAACGCCCACGATCCCGCACATCAGCGGCCCCCTTTCGCCGCCTTGGCGGCCCGAAGCTTGTCGAAGAATTTCTTGGCAAAACCGTCTTTTATGATCGGTTGCGAACGTGCGATGGCAAGCGCGTCGGCGGGCACGTCGCGGGTGATGACGGAGCCCGTGGCGGTGAAGGCGCCG
>JAKAJW010000218.1 GCA_021813645.1 Pseudomonadota bacterium
GACCGGACCGGGCTCAAGAACCTGCTCAATTACGTCACCCGCGACGAGGCGGCGACTTCCGTCTGGCACGAGCAGGGGGCGGGCGTACGTGACTTTGGCGAGACAGCGGTCGGCCGGCTGGCGAGCGACTGGCAGGCGGGCTGGAAGGGCGCGCCGAAGCGCGGCCATGTCGATCATATCGTCATGAGCTTCCCGAAGGGGACCGATGCCGGGCTCGCCGCGGCGATCGCGCGGGACTGGGGCGAGGCAATGCTCGGCTCGGGCGGCTATGGCGACCGCTGGCGCTATGTGGCGGCGCTCCACACCAACACCGACCAGGTACATGCCCACTTCGCGGTCGAGAAGCACGGGCTCGACGAGGGACGGTTCCTCTCGATCAGCAGGCATTCGGCGATCAGCTACGACGTGATGAAGGCCGTCGAGGTGGAAATCGCGGCGCGGCATGGGCTGGAGCTCACGGCCACCTCGCGGCTGAGCCGGGGCATCGTCGACTATCCGCCACGGCCGACCGAGGTGAAGGCGCTGACGGCGCATCGCCATGCGACCGGAGAGATCATCGAGCCTACCGTGCCGCCGATGTCGGCCGAGGAGCGAGTGCGGCGGCTCGAGGCGCTTGCTGTCATCGGCGCGGCCTACGAAGAGGCCGGTGCGCTTCTGGCCCTTTCCCCGGAAGCCGGTCCCCCCGAAACCTTCATGGCCCGACTGTCGGCGGCCCTCAATTCCGCCGCCCAATCCCTACGCAAAGGAGAACGCCTGATGCCGGACACCCTTGACGATGCGGCGCTGGACGAAGCGATGGCCCGGAACCGGGAAGAGTTTCAGCGGCTCAGCGCCCAGCTCGCGAGCGATCCACCGACCCCGGAGCGGGTGCAGCTCGCCACCGCCCTGGCGCGGGTCGCCGCAGAGAGCGCGGTGGTCTTCCCCGACGAACCTGCCATGGTGGCCTTCGCCCCGGCGGCGGACGACCCCTATCGCGTCGACCGGATTGCCGCGCTGGCCGAGGCCGTGGAGAGTGCCACCCTGGCCCCGGAAGTGCGCGCGGAGGCGCAGCGCGCTTTGGACCATACGCGGGATGACCTCGTCGCCCTCTTCGAGGGGCGTGCAGACGAGCTCAACCGCTTTCAGACGACGCCGGAGGAACTCGCCGAGCGTTTCGTCGCTCCGGTTCGGGGCGAAGCGGCCATCCGGCTCTGGGACAGGCAGGGCGATGTGGCCGAGACCGTGCTCTGGGCGGAGCTTCGCGGGGCGCTGGCGACCGAGGCCGCCGACGTCGCGGCGGCGCATGAACTTTCGATGCCGGTGATGGAGCTCATCGCGAAGGACGCGCTGCTCGCGGCCGAGGCCAGCGTGCCGCTCTCCGATGTCGCAGCGCTTGGCGCCCTTGCCGAGCGCATCGAGGAGCGTCTCGATCCCGCCGATCTGAAGGCGGTCATCGCCGGCAACGAAGAGCCGCTGAACGCCTATATCGCCGATCCCGTGCTTCGCGATGCCGTCTTCGACGAAATCCGCTTCGAGGCGCAGAGCCAGGATGCCGTCCGGCTTGCCGCCGATGCGCCGACCGTCGCGCGCGCGAAGGCGGCCTATGCCGCCACTGAGGCCTCGGCCAGGCACGACGCCACCGACATCCACACGATCTAGCCCGGTCACCCGGTCCCGTAACGAGTAGGAAGGTTTCCCCATGCACTTCGACCAGCTCACCGGTTGGAAACGATTGTCTTTCTTCGGCACCGGCGGGTGTCTCTTCGGGGCGATCGCCGGAACGCTCGTGGCGAATCTCTTCGTCGCCTTCGTGTCGGGGATGGACGTGCTTCACGCCCCGCTCCCGGCTTTGCTCGCGCCCTGGTTCTATCCTCTCGGCCGTGCCGCCGCGGCGCTTCGGCCCGCGGCCTATCACGTCGCTCTCGGGCTGACGCTCCTGCCGCCGCTCGTCGCCGCGATCCTGGCGATGGGATGGACGCGGCGCGTGCCGCTCTCGGAGCTCGACACCTCCCACTGGCAGACCCCGGCCGAGATCCGTGCCGGCGGGTATCTCGCGACCGTCGGTCGCTATCCGCCAAACGCGCTCTTGTTCGGCGAGATCGGCAAGAGCCTCGTGGCACCGCCTTCGGCTGCCTATCCGCACGCCATCATGTTTGGGCCCACGGGAACGGGGAAGGGCGTGGGCGTGGTGCTGCCGAACCTCTTCATGTTCGGCGGCAGCGCGATTGTCCTTGACGTGAAGGGCGAGAACCACGCGATCACCTCGGCCTGGCGCAAGAAGAGGCTGAAGCAGGCGGTGTGGTATTTCGCGCCGTATGACGAGGAACACGGCAGCCACGCCTTCAACCCGCTCGCCAAGATCGCCGCCATCGAAAACCCGAGCCATCGCTATAACGCGATCGAGGCGATGATCGACATCTTCCTTTCCGTCGACGATCCGCGGATCGAGGGCTTTCTCCGCCAGGGCAAGACGCTGCTGATCGCCGCCTGCCTCTATGCCATCGAGCAGGGCGCACCGACCCTTGGCGAGGCCCATGATCTTCTCTTCGTCGGCGACAAGCCGACCGCCTATGCCGAATATGCGGCAAACGCCAAGGACGAGCGGGTTAAGAAGATCTTCGCCAGTTTCGCAACCCAGCACGGCGGCATCCTCGATTCGAACCTCAATGTCATCGGCGGGGCAGGGCTCTCGGCCTGGAACACGCCGGCGATCCGCGATGCGACCGACCGCTCGGACTTCGACTTCGCGACGTTCCGCAAGCGACCCCAGACGCTCTACATCTCGATCCCGGCTCTTCAGTTGAAGACCGTGGCACCCCTCGTGCGCCTTCTGGTGGGCGCGGCCCTGTCGGAGTTCCAGTCCCATGAGCCGAAGGCCGACGAGCCGCATCAGGTCCTCTTCCTCCTCGACGAGTTCGACCAGCTCGGCCGCATGCCCGTCATCATCGAGGCCCTGAAGACGGCCCGCAGCTATGGCGTGCGCTTCCTCATCATCACCCAGACGATTCCCGGCCTGCAGACGGTCTACCGGCCGGGAGAAGTCGAGTCCTTCCTCGGCGCCAGCGCCATGCAGGTCTTCCTGACCCCGGATGACGACAAGACGGCGCAGGCGATCTCCCAGGCGCTCGGCAACAGGACCGTCGTGAGCATCACCGAAAGCCGGGCGACCTTCATGCGGGCCCACGATACGACGCATGAATCCCGGACGGCGCAGGAGCGGCCACTGATCTCCGCCCAGGAGCTTCGCCGGTTCCCGAAGACCGAGGTGATCCTGATGCCGCGGGGCGGCTATCCGATCCGTGCCCGGCGCATCACCTGGTTCAAGCACCCGTTCTTCGGGCAGATCAGCAATGCGCTGCCCGAGCATCCTCCGATCTATCCTGCCCGCATGGCCGTCGCCAAGATGCCGGGTCTGAGCCTCAGCGCGAAGGCCAGGGCGGTCCGAAAGCAAACCGATCTGATGGGGAAGGCCAGGGAAGCTGGCGCGCGCTCAACGGCCGCCGGCGCGCGCTACGCGCCGGTGCCACGGTCGAGACCTGAAACCGGTCCTTCCGGAGACCCGCCGATTGCCGGCCAGGAGCTTTGACGAGTAGGGCAGGGGGACCTTAGGGTGCAATGCAGTCGCCCTGGGGTTGTGGCGGAGGGCTAAGGTGGTGAGATGTTGCGGTTCATAACCGAGGTGGAGACGAGCCTTCAGGCCCAATCCTTCCGGTGTTGATTTCCGCTGAGAACTGACCCGGGTTTTCCATCGAGAATTGACCCGCCTTGTGGTTATGTTCTGCGGGTCAGGTCGGGGTCAAGGCATGGCTGGCCTCCT
>JAKAJW010000025.1 GCA_021813645.1 Pseudomonadota bacterium
TCGGGGATATGCAGATAGCCGGGTTGATCGCCGCGCATGCCGCGCACGCCGTATTGCCACAGGATGCGGTTGGTCTTGCGCTCGATGACGACGATGCGATGGTTCAGGTCGTCGGTCGCCAGGATGTTGCCGTTCGGCAGTTCCTCGGCGAGCGAGGGCCGGTTCAGCTCTTCGCCGGGCGCCGGCCGATAGCGCCACAGCTCTTTTCCGGCCGGCGAGATCTCGATGATGTTGCCGGGCCGGGTATAGCCGGCGACGATGACGTTGCCGCCGTGGGTCGGCTGCGGATCGGAAGGATAGAGGATCGGCAGCACGAAGTGGTAGACCGGCTTCCAGTCGGGACCGAGTTCGGCCAGGCTGTGGCCCTGGATTTCGCTGACCAGCACGCCGCCGTTGGCCAGCGGCCGGTCGCCGTTCGGCGAGCGCAGCGTGCCGGGCTCGCCCGAGCAATTGTCGGTGCGGCCGGCCTGGCGGACGATGTGCTTGTCCGGCGCGATCTCGAGAATGCGGCAGTTGCGAATGTCGGCGACGATGATGTTGCCGTTCGGAAGCTGATAGGCGTCGTCGGGGTAGTCGAGCAGGCCGGGCGCCGCGCCGGCCTGGCCGAGCTTGCCGTAGGACCAGAGCGTCTTGCCGGTGGCGATGTCGATCTTCAGGATCACCTGGCCGTGCTCGAGATTGGTGACGATGCTCTTTCCGTGATCGGCGAAGAAGGCGTCGTCGGCGCCCTCATGCGGCGGGATGCCCTGGAAGTGATACTGCCAGATGATCTGGCGCTGCGGGTTGACGATGATGAGCCGGTCGTTGCCGCGATCGGCGATCAGCACGTCGTAGCCGCCGAGCGCGCTGGGGTCGTGCGGGGCGCGGGCGGCGGCGGCATCGAGCTTCTGTGCCGGCAGCGGCGACAGAACCGGCAGCGCGGCGTCTTCCGGCCGGTTGACGGGCTGGGTCGCCACTAGGGGCGCCGGGGTGGTCGAGGGCGCAACTGCGGGCGACGGGGTGGGGGCCGGTGAGGGCAGCGCCGCCTCGGTGGCGGGCAGGGCCGGCGCGACGGCGACGGGGGCGGCGGCGGGCTTGACGGTCGGGTCGGTGTCGGCGCCGGCCGGGCCGGCAAGGCTGGCCGCCGCAGCGACGACGATGGCGATGATCCGGCCCGATGATGTCACGATGGTCCCCCCCGTTGAAATTGGGGCGCACGCTAGGGCGACGGCGCGGGAAGCGCCATGCTCCATTACGAAAACTCCCGAGACAGTGAATTGGCTGACGGTTTCGTCAGCCAACCCGTCAGCTCAGCCGGGCGGTGAGCACCTTCACCCCGGCCAGGGCGAAGCCGAGGGCCATGACGCCGTCGAAGCCGCGCCGCAGGCGGGCGTAGCCGCGGGCCAGGCGCGGGGTGGAGAACAAGAGCGCGTAGCCGTGGTTGATCGCCGCCCCCTGCAGCCCGACCACCAGCACGACAAGCGCGAGCTGCGACCAACTCGCCCCCGGCGGCAGGCCGATCGAGTAGAGCGCACCGAAGAACAGGATCGCTTTCGGGTTGGTCAGGTGCAAAAGCACGCCCTTGCGGTAGAGGCCGTGCCGATCGCCGCGCAGGCCCGCCACCGGAGCCGCGGTCCGGCGCAGGGCCGCGCGGGCGGATTTCGCGGCGAGAAACAGCAGATAGCAGCCGCCGAGGTAGCGGACGACCTCCAGCGGCCAGGCCGCCGCGGCCATCAGCGTGCCGAGGCCGAGCGCCGCCGAGATCGACCAGACCAGCGACCCGGTGGTGATGCCCGAGGCGACCGCGAGGCCGGCGCGGCGCCCGCCGTTCAGCGAGGTGCCGGCGATGGCGAGGGTGGCGGGGCCGGGGCTGGCCTGGACCGCGAGCGCCGCGAGCATGATCAGGGGCAGATGGATGTCGGGGGGCATCGGCGGCTCCTTGGGGGGCGGGCGGGGCGGTGCCCGGTTAGGCTACGCGGATCAGGCTATGCGGGCGCGGGGGCGAAAGTCCAGTTGGCTTCGGTCGGCCGGCCGTCACACCGGCCCCGGGCTCAGCCGCGGTCGTGGAAGAAGTCGTAGACGGTCTGGGCGATGGCCTCGGAGATCCCCGGGGCGGCCTTCAGATCCTCCACCCCGGCGCGGGAGACCGCCTTGGCAGAACCGAAATGGGCCAACAGCGCTCGCTTGCGGGTGGCGCCGATGCCGGGGATTTCGTCGAGCGGCGTGGCGCCGATCGCCTTGGCGCGTTTCTGGCGGTGGGCGCCGATCGCCCAGCGGTGGGCCTCGTCGCGCAACCGCTGGACGAAATAGAGCACCGGCGCATTGTGCGGCAGGGCGAAGGGGCGCTGGCCGATGCGGTGGAACTCTTCCTTGCCGAGGTCGCGGTCGATCCCCTTGGCGACGCCGATCATCGGGATGTCCTCGACGCCGAGACCGGCCATGATCTCATGCACCGCCGAGACCTGGCCTGCGCCGCCGTCGATCAAGAGCAGGTCGGGCCAGGCTTCGGTTTCGCGGTCGGGGTCTTCCTTCAGGAGCCGTTCGAACCGGCGGGTCAGCACCTCTTTCATCATCCCGAAGTCGTCGCCCGGGGTGATCTCGGTGCCCTTGATGTTGAACTTGCGATACTGGCTTTTCAGGAAGCCCTCGGGCCCGGCGACGATCATGCCGCCGACCGCATTGGTGCCCATGATGTGCGAGTTGTCGTAGACCTCGATGCGCTTCGGGGCGGCGGGCAGGTCGAAGGCCTCGGCGAGCCCTTCGAGCAGCCGCGCCTGGCTGGCGCTTTCGGCCATCTTGCGGGCCAGGCTTTCGCGGGCGTTCCTGTGCGCGTTCTCCATCAGCTCGGCCTTCTCGCCGCGCTGGGGGACGGCGAGTTCCACCTTGCGGCCGGCCCGTTCGGAAAGGAGCGCGAGGGTCAGGTCTTCATCCTCGATCGGATGGGAGAGCAGGATGAGGCGGGGCGGCACCTTGTCGTCGTAGAACTGGGCGAGGAAGGCTTCGAGGATTTCCGCCTCCTCCGCCCCGGCGCCGGTGCGGGGGTAGAAGTCGCGGTTGCCCCAGCTCTGGTGGGCACGGATGAAGAAGACCTGCACGCAGGCCTGGCCGCCCTCCATATGGACGGCGATCACATCGGCCTCGGCCACGCCCTGCGGGTTGATGCCCTGGGCGCTTTGCACCTGGGTCAGCGCCTTGATGCGGTCGCGCAGCGCCGCGGCGCGCTCGAACTCCAGCGCCTCGGAGGCGGCGGCCATCTCGGCGGCGAGATGCGCCTGGACGGTGGTGGAGCGGCCTTCGAGGAAGCGCTGGGCATCCTCGATCAGCGCCTGATAGTCGGCCTCGGAGACATAGCCGACGCAGGGCGCCGCGCAGCGCTTGATCTGGTAGAGCAGGCAGGGGCGGGTGCGGCTTTCGAAGGTCGCGTCGGAGCAGTTGCGGAGCAGGAACACCCGTTGCAGCTGGTTCAGGGTGCGGTTCACCGCGCCGGCCGAGGCGAAGGGCCCGTAGTAGCTGCCCTTCTCGCTGCGCTTGCCGCGGTGCTTCTTGATCTGCGGGAAGCGGTGTTCGCGCGAGATCAGGATGTTCGGGAACGACTTGTCGTCGCGCAGCAGCACGTTGTAGCGCGGCTTCAGCTGCTTGATGAGGTTCTGCTCCAACAGCAGCGCCTCGGTCTCGGTCCGCACCGTCAGGAACATCATCGTGGCGGTTTCGCGGATCATCCGGGCGATGCGCGCCGAATGGCCGGAGGGCCGGGCGTAGTTAGAGACCCTCGCCTTCAGATTGCGCGCCTTGCCGACGTAGAGCACCTCATTCGCCGCGTTCAGCATGCGGTAGACCCCGGGCGAGGAGTCGAGGGTCTTGAGGTAGGACTGGATCACGGCATGGCCGGTTGGGGGCCGCGCGGCGGGGGGAGAGAGTTCAGTCATCGTGCCTGCCTGATTCCCGTCTTGGGCTGCAATCTTATCGGCTCGGGAGCAAGAAAAAACCTGTCCCCTGTTTTTGTGGATAACTCTGCGGGCAACTTCGCGAGGCGTGCGAAAACGCCTTGTTTCACTTGCGCTTCGTTGCTTTGCCTAAATTTTGTGCCGTTCCGTAATATACTGAAAACACACGATATTTTTTCGAGTCTGCAGCAAGTGCATGATTCCGCTGTGAGAATCGTAACGCTTTCGTGACGCCTGTGGCGGGGGTGCATAAGTCAAGCGCCAAGAAGCAGCGCAGCTGCTGCAAACTAGGGCTCTAGGCCAAGAATGTCCGGTGTTTCCCAGGCCAGGTGCTGGCCGCCGTCGGCACAGATCAACTGACCCGTGACTGACGGCGCATCGAGAAAATAACCGAGCGCGGCGCAGATGTCCGCAGGGTTCGCGCCGCGCTTCAAGACGGTCGCGCTGCGCTGGCGGGCGAAGTGCTGGGCGCTTTGGCGGGCGCCCTGCAGGGTCGGGCCGGGGCCGATCGCATTGACCCGCACACGCGGGGCGAGCGCCTGCGCGGCGGTGCGGGTCAACGCCCAGAGCCCCATCTTGGCGAGCGTGTAGCTCATGAACTCCGGTGTGAGCTTGAGCACGCGCTGGTCGAGCATGTTGACGATCAGCGCCCGGGCGAGCGGCTCGCCCTGGCCGTCGGGCAACGGCTCGGGCGCCTGGGCGGCGAAGGCCTGGGTCAGCACGAAGGGGGCGCGCAGGTTCGACTCGATATGGCGGTCCCAGCTGGTCCGGGTGGCGCTGGCGAGATTGTCGTATTCGAAGATCGAGGCGTTGTTCACCAGCACGTCGAGCGGGCCGAGCGCCGCGACGGCGCGCGGCAGCAGCGCCTGCATCCCGGTCTCTGCGGTCAGGTCGGCCTGCAGGGTCACCGCCCGGCGACCGAGGGCGCGAATCTCTGCCGCCACCGCTTCGGCCGCGGCGGCGGAGCTTGCGTAATGCACCGCCACGTCATGGCCGCGGCCGGCGAGATAGAGCGCCATCGCCCGGCCGAGCCGATGGCCGGCGCCCGTGACCAGCGCGGTCATCGTTTTTCTCCGCCGCAGGGGCAGGGGCCGGGGCCGATCCGGTAGCGGCCGCAGGCGGGGCATTTGCCCGGCCCTCGCCGCCGCTTCGGTGGCCCGCCCACCCGCAGCCGGCCGATGAAGGCCAGCGCGATCAGCGCGATTAGGAAGAGCAGGACGATCTTCACCATGCTAGAGCCCGTAGCGCGCCCAGAGCGCCCGTTCCTCGACTTGGCCGAGCGCCTCGGAAAGGGTTTCGGCGGCGAAGCGGCGCAAGAGGCCGCGGCGCGGGCCATAATGCACGAGCTTTACTTTCTCTCCGTAAAGCTCCTTCAGCTTCGGCACCAGATGGGCGATGCCATCGGCCAGCCCCTTCTCGACCGCCTGGGTGCCGACCCAGACCTCGCCGGTGAACAGGTCGCCTGCCGCCAGCCGCGGCCCGCGCCGGGCGCGGACCTGGGCGATAAAGGCGTCGTGGATCGGCGCCTGCAACGCCTGGAGGCGGGCGATGTCTTCCGGCTTTTCCGGTTGAAACGGGTCCAGGAAGCTCTTCGAGGTGCCAGCGGTATGCACCCGCCGCTCGATTCCGTGGCGGGTGAGGAAATCGTGGAAGCCGAAGCTGGCCGAGATGACGCCGATCGAGCCGACCACCGAGCTTGCATCCACCCAGATGTCATCCGCCGCGCAGGCGAGCCAATAGCCGCCGGAGGCGGCCACATCCTCGACGAAGGCATGCACCTTCACGCCCTTCTCGGCGGCCAGGCGGCGGATCCGGCCGGCGATCAGCGCGGTTTGCGCCGGCGCCCCGCCGGGGGAGTTCACTGCGAGGGCGACGGCGACGGGCCGGCCCTTGCGAAAGGCGCGCTCGATCGTTTCGGCAAGGCCGGCATCGTTCGGCGCGCCGCGCCGGCCGGCGGCGGCGATGACGCCGGCGAGCCGGATCACGGCGACCCGCGGCGATCTCTGGATCGGGATCAAATTGCTCATCGTCCCGATGTAGAGCCGCGGACGGCGTGGAACAAGCCACCGAACGCTGCCCCCGCGGCCATCCGGCCGGAATTGCGCGGCCCGGCCGGCCGGCGTCGCCCGGATGGCTTGAGCCCATCGGCGCCGCATGTCAGAACGGCCGAAACGCTGCGGGGGAGGCGACAATGCGGGAGGGAAAAATGGCCAATACGCTATATGACGCGCTTTTCGCGCCGCTGGAGGGCAGCGCGCGGCGGCTTCTGCTGCTGCCGGACGGGCGCACGCTGAGCGGCGGCGCGTTCGCGGCGATGGTGGCGCGCTTCGCCGGGGCGCTGGTGGCGGCGGGCGTCGGCCCCGGCGACCGGGTGGCGGTGCAGGTGGCGAAATCGCCCGAGGCGCTGGCGGTCTATGCCGCGACCGTGGCGGCCGGGGGGGTCTTTCTGCCGCTGAACACCGCCTATACCGCGGAAGAGATTGGCTATTTCCTGGGCAATGCGACGCCGCGGCTGTTTCTGTGCGACGGCGCCAAGGCCGATGCGCTGGCGCCGGTTGCGGCGGCGGCGGGGGCGCAGATGCTGACGCTGAACGGCGATGGCAGCGGCAGTTTCGCCGCGGCCGCCCAGGGCCAGCCCGAGCGTTTCGCGGCGGTGCCACGGGGGCCGGGGGACCTGGCCGCCTTCCTCTATACCTCGGGCACGACCGGGCGCTCCAAGGGGGCGATGCTGACCCATGGCAACCTGTTGTCGAATGCCGCAGTTCTGGCCGAGGCCTGGCGCTTCACCGCGGCCGATGTGCTGCTGCATGCGTTGCCGATCTTCCACACCCATGGGCTGTTCGTCGCTTCGAACGTGGTGCTGCTGACCGGCGGGGCGATGATCTTCCTGCCCGGCTTCGACCGCGACGAGGTGATCCGGTTGCTGCCGCAGGCGACCAGCATGATGGGCGTGCCGACCTTCTACACCCGGCTGCTGGACGATCCGCGGTTCAACCGGCAACTCGTTGAGCATATGCGGCTTTTCACCTCGGGTTCGGCGCCGCTGCTGGCCGAGACGCATTTGGCCTTCGAGGCCCGCACCGGGCATCGGATCCTCGAGCGCTATGGCATGACCGAGACCAACATGAACACCTCGAACCCCTATGACGGCGAGCGGCGGGCCGGCACGGTCGGCATGCCGCTGCCGGGGGTGGAGCTGAAGATCACCGATCCAAGCACCGGCGCCAGCCTGCCCCAGGGCGAGGCGGGGATGATCGAGGTGCGCGGCCCGAATGTGTTCAAGGGCTATTGGCAAATGCCGGAGAAGACCAAGGAGGAACTGCGCGACGACGGGTTCTTCATCACCGGCGATATCGGGGTGATCGACGCGGACGGTTACGTGAGCATCGTCGGCCGGGCGAAAGACCTTATCATTACAGGCGGTTACAACGTCTATCCGAAAGAGATCGAACTGCTGCTGGACGAGCAAGAGGGGGTTCTGGAATCGGCGGTGATCGGGCTGCCGCATCCGGATTTCGGCGAGGCGGTCTTCGGCGTGCTGGTGGCGCAGCAGGGCGCCCGGCTCGATCCGGCGGCGATCATGGCGGGGCTGGCCGGGCGGCTGGCGAAATTCAAGCAGCCCAAGGGCTTGGCGGTGGTCGACGAGCTGCCGCGCAACACCATGGGGAAGGTGCAGAAGAACCTGCTGCGCGACCGCTTCAAGGCGCAGTTCGCCGGCTGAGCGGGGGCTGGGAAAAACCTGGTTAACAAAACCTTGCGGCCGGCGTGCGCCGGGCCGTGCGCCGGCCGCGCCCCCAGCGCCTAGTGGCCTGAAAAGGCTTGGTTTTCGAGATACCGATTTGGCACCGATTTCGCACCGATTTTACACCGACGTGCGACCGACGTCCGCCGCCCGTCGCGCTAGTCGCAAATGCCGGTGACGCGGCCGAGCAGCATGAAGGCGCGGGCGGTGCGGCTGTCGGCGAAATCGGACAGATCCTGATCGCTGGCGTTCTTCTCGAAGTCCTGGAAGCTGCGGTCGAACTGGCGCAGGAAGTGGTGCGCGGCGTCGCGGAACACCGGGTCGGAGCGCATCCGGCCGGCCGTGAGCGCCAGGCTGGAGCGGTCCTTGACCCCACCCAGGCCCGAGATCGCCCGGCCGCGCTGGCCCTCGGCGAAGCGGCGCCAGAGCTCGGCGCGCGGGCGGTCGGGCTTCAGGTCGTCCATGAAGATGCCGTCTTGCGCCAGCAGCGTCAGCACGTCCTGGGCGGCGCGCACCAGCTTGGCCACGCTGCGGTCCTCGAGCGCGGCACGCAGGGCGCGGAAGCCCTCCTTGTCGTCGGCCGTCTCGGGGAAGTTCAGCGCGCGGATGAAGTCGGCGACCGAGATCGGCGGGCGCAGCGCCTCGGCCGGGGTGCCGAGCGCCAGCGCCGGCTCGTCCTCGGCTGGCGGGCGCGGCGCGGCGGTCAGCGCCGCCTTGCGCTGCGGGGCGAGCGGCACCGGCTCGCCGTCGCGCCGGCTGGCGAAGGTGGCGACGGCCGCCTCGGCCTGCCGCTCGGCGGCGGCGATCTCTTCCAGCTTGCGTTCCAGCGCCGGCTTGGATGCCGCCTGGGCCTGGCTTTGCTGGACATAGGCATGGCGCATCGCATCCACCGCGCCCTGCAGCCGCGCCGCCTCCTGGCGCAACTCGCGCACGGTGCGCGCGGTGGTGGCCGCGCCCCAGATCAGCGCGATCGGCAGGAAGACGGCGAGAAAGGTCATCACCCCGTTGGTGACGGTGATCGCCTCGGCGCGCAGATCGGCGAAGCCGACGAAGAGGCCGACGGCGACAAGCCAGAAGACGCTGAGCGCCAGCGCTACGATCTCGGGGGTCGATACCCGGCCGCGCTCCGTCGTCCGGGCGAAGACCCCCAGATCGAGCGGCTGATTCTCGTTCGGCTCCGACACGGGTGCCTCCCCGGACAGCGGCGGCATCAGACGAAGCGGACGGCGAGGACCTCGTAGCTTTTCTCGCCGCCCGGGGTTTTCACCTCAACCGAGTCGCCCTCTTCCTTGCCGATCAGGGCGCGGGCGAGCGGCGATTTGATGTTGAGCAGGCCGCGCTCGATATCGGCTTCGGCCTCGCCGACGATCTGATAGGTCCGCTCGTCGCCGGAATCCTCGTCGACCAGGGTCACGGTGGCGCCGAACTTGATCGCGCCGTTGAGCCGGGCCGGGTCGATCACTTCGGCCAGCGAGAGGATCGCCTCCAGCTCACTGATGCGGCCTTCGACGAAGCTCTGGCGTTCGCGCGCGGCGTGGTATTCGGCGTTCTCCGACAAATCGCCATGCTCGCGCGCCTCGGCGATGGCGCGGATCACGGCGGGGCGTTCTTGCGACTTCAGCCTTTTCAACTCGTCGTCGAGCGCGGTGAACCCCGCGCGGGTCATCGGTATCTTTTCCATCGCTCTCTGTATGCGAAACCTGCCCCAGCCGGGGGCGGGGGGATGTTGTCCATCGTTCGGCACACCAGACCCTAGCGAGACCGAGATTGCAAGAGCCGAGGCCCGGCCACCCAACCGCAAGCTGCAACTTGCGGCGGTGCGGCGTCGCGGCGGGCGGAAACGGGCGAATCGGGCCTGCGACGCCAAGGGGATGTGGCGTCACGATTGACCCCAATGCTGCGGGCGCGATATCGCTTTGGAAACATGGACAGAGCCGGGTTGGCCGGGGAGGGACGCATGACCGAGATTGCGCGCGAAGCGATGGATTATGACGTGGTGATCGTCGGCGCGGGCCCGGCCGGGCTTTGGGCGGCGATCCGACTGGAGCGGCTCGACGCCGATCTCTCGGTGGTTGTGCTCGAGAAGGGCTCGGAGGTCGGCGCGCATATTCTGTCGGGCGCGGTGCTCGATCCTGCGGGGCTGGACGCGCTGATCCCGGACTGGCGCGAGAAGGGTGCACCGATCACCGTGCCGGTGGTGGAGGACAATTTCTACGTGCTGGGCGCGGCCGGCCAGCTGCGGGTGCCGAACTGGCCGATGCCGCCGCTGATGTCGAACCACGGCAACTACATCGTGTCGATGGCCATTGTCTGCCGCTGGATGGCGGCCCAGGCCGAGGCGCTGGGCGTGGAGATCTTCCCCGGCATGTCCTGTTCGGAGATCGTCTGGGGCGAGGGCGGCCGGGTTGCCGGCGTGGTGGCCGGCGAGTTTGGCCGCGAGGCGGACGGCACGCCGGGGCCCTCCTACGAGCCGGGGATGGAGCTGCGCGGCAAATACGTCTTCCTGGCCGAGGGGGTGCGCGGCTCGCTGACCAAGCAGGTGATGGCGAAGTTCGATCTGGCCCAGGGCCATTGCCCGCAGAAGTTCGGCATCGGCATGAAGGAAATCTGGGAGATCGACCCGGAAAAGCACCGGCCGGGCACGGTGACGCATACGATGGGCTGGCCGCTGGGCCGCAACGCGGGCGGCGGCTCCTTCATCTATCACCTTGACAACAATCAGGTTTACGTGGGCTTCGTGGTCCACCTGAACTACAAGAACCCCTATCTTTACCCCTATATGGAGTTCCAGCGCTTCAAGCATCACCCGATGGTGGCGGAGCTCCTGAAGGGCGGCAAGCGGGTCGCCTATGGCGCGCGGGCGATCTCGGAAGGCGGCTGGCAGTCGATCCCGAAGGTGGTGGCGCCGGGGGCGGCGATCCTCGGCTGCTCGGCCGGGCTGGTGAACGTGCCGCGGATCAAGGGCAACCACAATGCGATGCTGTCGGGCAAGGCGGCGGCGGAGGCGGCCTATGCGGCGATCCAGGCCGGGCGGGCGGGCGACGAGCTTGCCGATTACGAGGCCGAGCTGCGCAACGGGCCGATCGGCCAGGATCTGAAGCGGGTCCGCAACGTGAAGCCGATGTGGTCGAAATGGGGGCTGACGGCGAGCCTGGCCTTCGGCGGCTTCGACATGTGGACCAACAACCTGTTCGGGCTGAGCCTCTTCGGCACGCTGAAGCACGGCAAGACCGACGCGGCCGCGACCGGGCTGGCCAAGGATTACGCGCCGATCGACTATCCGAAGCCCGACGGCGTGCTGAGCTTCGACCGGCTGACCAACGTCGCCTTCTCCTTCACCAATCACGAGGAGAGCCAGCCGGCGCATCTGAAGCTGACGGATCCGGGCGTGCCGATCGGGGTCAACCTGCCGCAATTCGCCGAGCCGGCGCAGCGCTACTGCCCGGCCGGGGTCTATGAGGTGGTGGAGGACGGTGGCACCAAGCGGTTCCAGATCAACTTCCAGAACTGTGTCCACTGCAAGACCTGCGACATCAAGGATCCGAGTCAGAACATCACCTGGACGGTGCCGCAGGGCGGCGACGGGCCGAACTACCCCAATATGTAGCGTCACGCCGGCGTGACACTTACGTGATCGGCGATTTGCCGCGCATCCGAAGGGCAGCGGGCACATTGCGTCTTGGGGCCTGCGGCTCTACCCTAGCGCGTCCGCAGCGAAGAGGTCGGCCTCCGTGATTCTGACGCGCCCCGCCCGCATGGCGAGTGCCCTTGCCCTGATTTTCGCCCTGCTGCCGGGATTGTCCCCGGCCTTGGCCCTGGGGGGCGCCGGGCCCTATCTGGCCGGCCGTCAGGCGATGGCGGATTCCGATTACAAGGCGGCGGCCAGCTATTACACGATGGCGTTGGCGCATGACCCCGGCAACACCCGGCTGATGGAGGCGACGGTGCTCGCCGATGTCGCGTTGGGCGATGTCGCGGCGGCGCTGCCGGTGGCCAAGGCGCTGGCGGCGAGCGACACCCGCAGCCAGATCGCCAGCCTGGTGGTGCTGGCCGACGAACTGAAGCGGCGCGACTACGCCAAGGCGATCCCCGCGGTGGCCGGCGACGGCGGCGCCGGGCCGCTGGTCAACGGGCTGGTTCGGGCCTGGGCCGAGGTCGGCGCCGGCAAGATGACGGATGCGCTCGCCGATTTCGACAAGCTGGCGCAGACGCCGGGGCTGAAGGCCTTCGCGCTCTATCACAAGGCGCTGGCGATGGCCTCGGTGGGCGATTTCGAAGGGGCGGAAAAGATCTTCTCGGGCGCGGCCGGGGTCAATCTGGGGTTGACCCGCCGCGGCGTGGTGGCCGAGGCCGAGGTGCTGAGCCAGCTCGACCGCGACAAGGAAGCGCTGAAGCTGCTCGACGATCGGTTCGGCACGACCGCGACGCCCGGCGTCGATCCGCTGCGCCAGCAGTTGGCCAGCGGCATGACGGTGCCGTTCAGCCTGGTCAAGGACGCCACCGACGGGCTGTCGGAGGTGTTCCTGTCGGTTGCCGACGCGCTGAAGGGCGAGGCGGCGGACAGCTTCACCCTGGTCTATTCGCGGCTGGCCGAATATCTGCGGCCAAGCAATGCCGAGGCCATCCTGCTTTCGGCGAGCCTGCTGCAATCGCAGAGGCAATACGGGCTGGCGGTCGCGGCCTACGATCAGGTCACGCGCGACAATCCGAGCTATTTCGCCGCCCAGCTCGGCAAGGCGCAGGTGCTTTACGCCTCGGGCCAGGTGGATGCCGGGATCGGCGCGATGCAGCAATTGGCCCAGGCGCATCCCGACGTGATCGAGGTGCAGCTTGCCCTGGGCGACCTGCTGCGCCGGCAGGAACGCTATAGCGAGGCGCTGCCGGCCTATGACGCGGCGGTGGCGCTGATCAAGACGCCGCAGCCGGCCGATTGGGCGGTCTATTACATGCGCGGCATCTGCCACGAGCGGTTGCAGCAATGGCCGGCGGCCGAGGCCGATCTGCGCCAGGCGCTGGCGCTGCAGCCGGATCAGCCGGAGGTGCTGAACTATCTCGGCTACGGCATGATCGAGCGCGGCGAGAAACTCGACGAGGCGCTCGGCATGATCAAGCGCGCCGTCGCCGCCCGGCCGGACGACGGCTATATCGTCGACAGCTTGAGCTGGGCCTATTACCGGCTTGGCGAGTACCGCAAGGCACTGCCGATCGCCGAGCGGGCCTCGCAGCTGATGCCGCTCGACCCGGTGGTGACGGACCATCTGGGCGATGTCTATTGGGCGGTGGGGCGGCGGCTCGAGGCGCGGTTCCAATGGCACCGGGCGCTGTCGTTCAAGCCCGACCCGAAGGATGCGGCACGGATCCAGCGCAAGCTGGCCGTGGGGCTGGACGATGTGCTGAAGGAAGAGGGCGCGCCGCCCTTGAAGACGGTGCAGAATGGTCTTGCCAGCGGCGGCTGAAGCGGCGGCCCCGGCCAAGGTCAATCTGGCGCTGCAGGTCACCGGCCGGCGGGCCGACGGCTATCACCTTCTCGATTCCCTTGTGGTCTTTGCCGAGGTCGGCGACCGGGTACGGGCCGCTCCGGCGGCGGAACTGACGCTGGAGATCGACGGGCCGGAGGCCGCCGGGCTGCAGGGCGCGGCGGACAATCTGGTGCTGCGGGCGGCGCGGCTGCTGGCGCCGGGGCGGGGCGCGCGGCTGCAGCTGTGGAAGGCGTTGCCGGTCGCCTCCGGCATCGGCGGTGGCTCTTCGGACGCGGCGGCGACGCTGCGCGGGCTGGCGATGCTCTGGGGGCTGCCGCTGCCGGAGCCGGCGGCGGTGCTGCGGCTCGGCGCCGACCTGCCGGTGTGCCTGGCGGCCGCGCCGGCGCGGATGCGCGGGATCGGCGAGCGGCTGGAGCCGGTGCCGGCGCTGCCCGAGGCGTTCCTGGTGCTGGTCAATCCGCGCGTCCAGGTGGCGACGCCGGCCGTGTTCGCCCGGCTGGCGCGGCGCGAAAACCCGGCCCTTCCGGCGCCGGGGCCCTGGCCCGACGCGGCGGCGCTGGCCGATTGGCTGCGGCAGACCCGCAACGATCTGGAGCCGGCGGCTCTGGAACTGGCCCCGGCGATCGGCGGGGCGCTGGCGGCGCTGGCGGCCCAGCCGGACTGCCTTCTGGCGCGGATGTCGGGATCGGGCGCGACCTGCTTTGGGCTGTTCGCGCGCCGCGCCGCGGCCGAGGCGGCGGCTTCGGCGATCCGGGCGGCGGCGCCGTCCTGGTGGGTGGCGGCCTCCGCCCTGCTTGCCCCAGGGGCGGTTCAGGCGACGCGGGCCACCACGTAATCGGCCAGATCGGCGAGCATGTCGTGCAGCTCGCCCTGCGGCAGCGGCGCCAAAGCGGCCTTGGCGCGCGCCGCCCAGCCGAGCGCCGCGTTGCGCGTGGCCTCCAGCGCGCCGTGCCGTTTCAGCAGCGCGATGGCCTGTTCGAGGTCGCCCTCGGCCTGCTTGCCTTTCTCGATCACGCGGGTCCAGAAGGCGCGCTCATCGGCATCCGCCTGGGCCACAGCCTTGATGACCGGCAGGGTCAGCTTGCGCTCGCGGAAGTCGTCGCCGACGTTCTTGCCGATCGCCGCCGTGGTGCCGCCGTAGTCGAGCAGGTCGTCGACGATCTGGAAGGCGATGCCGAGCGCGTCGCCATAGGCGTGGAGCGCGGTCACCTGCGGTTCGGGCGCGCCGGCGATGACGCCGCCGACCTCGGTCGCCGCCGAGAACAGCGCCGCCGTCTTGCCGCGCACCACCTGCAGATAGATGCCCTCGTCGGTGCGCAGATCCTGGGCGGCGGTGAGTTGCAGCACCTCGCCCTCGGCGATGGTGGCGGAGGCGTTGGCCAGGATGTCGAGCACGCGCAGGCTGCCGGTCTCGACCATCAGCTGGAAGCTGCGGGAGAAGAGATAGTCGCCGACCAGGACGGAGGACTTGTTGTCCCACAAGAGGTTGGCGGTGGGCCGGCCGCGCCTTTGGGCGCTTTCGTCCACCACGTCGTCATGCAGCAGGGTGGCGGTGTGGATGAACTCGACGGTGGCGGCGAGGTGGATGTGGAACGGGCCGCCATAGCCGCAGAGCCGGGCGGCGGCCAGCGTCAGCATCGGCCGGAGCCGCTTGCCGCCGGCCTCGACGAGATGCGCCGTCACCTCGGGGATGCGGGGCGCGTGTTCGGAGGCCATCCGCTCGCGGATGAGCGCGTTCACCGCTGTCATTTCCGCGGCGAGATAGGCCGCAAGCCGGTCGTGCGGTGCCTGGCGCGCCTCAACCATCTCCATGTTCTGATCCCTCGACAAGGTTCCCCAGATCCCCTTAAGTCGGGGGCATGAAGGAGCTCTTGCGCACGACGGACCCGACGATCATCGCCTATGCGACCGCCCTTCTGCAGGGCGAGGGTATAGCGGCCTTTCCGGCGGACGTCCACATGAGCGTGCTCGAAGGCTCGCTGGGCATTCTGCCGCGCCGGCTGCTGGTGCGCGACGCCGATCTGTTCATGGCCCGCGCGGTGCTGCGCGACAACGACATCCCGACCGGATTGTGACGGCGGCGCAATGTTCGACCCCGCGGATCTCTCCGACGACGGTTTTCTCGGCGGCCGGCTGAGGCTGTTGCAGCCCAAGGCGGGCTACCGGGCGGCGACCGATCCGGTGTTGTTGGCCGCAGCGGTGCCGGCGCGGGCGGGCGAGAACGCGCTGGAACTGGGCTGCGGCGCCGGGGCGGCGGCTCTGTGCCTGGCGGCACGCGTGCCCGGGTTGGCGGTGACCGGGCTGGAACGGCAGCCGGCCTATGCGGCGCTGGCGCGCGAGAATGCGGCGCGCAATGGGCTGGCGTTGACGGTGATCGAAGGCGATCTGGCGCATCTGCCGGCGGCGCTGCGGGAGCGGAGCTTCGACCATGTGCTGGCCAACCCGCCCTATTATCCGGCCGGCGGCGGCACGGCGGCGCGCGATCCGGGGCGGGAGGCGGCGCTGCGGGAAGAGACGCCGCTGGCCGTCTGGGTCGAGACGGCGGCGCGGCGGCTGCGGCCGCGCGGGGTGCTGACGGCGATCCAGGCGGCGGACCGGCTGCCGGAGCTGCTGGCGGCCTGCGAGGGCCGGCTGGGTAGCCTGGTGGTGCTGCCGCTGGCGCCGCGGGCGGGGCGGCCGGCGGGGCGGGTTCTGCTGCGTGCGGTGAAAGGCGGGCGGGCGGCGTTCCGGCTGCTGGCCCCCGTGGTTCTGCACGAGGGCGTCGCGCATGACGGTGATCGCGACAGCTATTCGGCGCTGGCCCAGGCGGTCCTGCGCGGTGGTGCCGAATTGCCGCTGACGCCTTAAGTTTTGAGCAAGAATCCTCCTGTCATGTGGCTGTGACTTTTCGTGCGGCCAAGGCGCGTGACACGACTCAGGGTTTGTGTTGCACTTGGCGCATCCGCAACCGAGAGAGGAGGTCGACCATGAACATGACGTCGCATCTGCAGGAGCTTCGGCGGAAACACGAAACTCTCTCTGAGATGGTGGAAGAGGCCCAGCGTAGCCCCAGCACGGATGGGTTGCAGATCGCCGAACTGAAGAAGCAGAAGCTTAGGCTGAAGGAAGAGATCTACCGGCTGACCCAGCACTGAGGCGGCGGGCGCGGGCGCTGGCCCAGGCGGCCAGCGCCGCGCCGCCGACGATCAGCGCCGCCGCGGCGAAGAGTTTCGGCGCGGCGGGCGTGATCCCGGCCAGAACGAGCGCGACGGTAGACAGCAGCGGCGCGGCATAGGAGGCCACGCCCAGCAGTTGGATGTCGCCGCGCTTCATGCCGATGTCCCAGGTGAAGAAGGCGAGGCCGAGCGGGCCGGCGCCAAGGCCGGCGATGGCGAGCCAGCCGAGCGGGTTGGCGGGCCAGACCGTCGGCTCCATCGCGACATGGGCCAGGCCGGACAGCAGCGCTGTGGCCAGGCAGAACAGCGTCACCGCTTCGGTCGGCACGGCGCCGAAGCGGCGTGAGCCGACCGAATAGACCGACCAGATCAGCGCGCAGAGGAAGGCCATGCCGAAGCCGGGCAGGGCGCCGGCGCTGACGCTCTCGAGCTTGCCGCCGACCAGCAGCGCCACGCCGAGGAAGGCCAGCAGCGCGCCGAGGATATGCCACAGGCTGAGCCGTTGGCCCGGCATTAGCCCGGCGAGCAGCACGATCAACAGCGGCCAGAGATAGGCGATCAGCCCGGCTTCGGCCGGCGGCGCGAGGCGAAGCGCGGTGAAGTAGCAGAAATGATAGCCGAAGAGCCCGGCGATGCCGAAGCCATAGGCCGCCGGCGGCACCGCGCGCAGTCGGGCGAAGCCGCCGGTCTTGGCCGTCCAGGCCAGACCGACGCCGGCGCCGATGGCGAAGCAGAGCGCGGTGAGCTCGAACGGCGGCACCGGTGCGGTGAGCACGGTCATCAGCGCCAGAAGCGCCCAGAGCAGGATGGCGGAGAAGCCGACGAGGGTGGCGCGCGCAGGGGTCATGCCGCGTTCTAGACGGTGAGCGGCAGGAAGGCAAAGGGGCAAGCGCGGCGACGTGGGCGCCGCGCCGGGGGGTCAGACGAAGAACTGGCCGCCGTTGGCGGTGAGCGTCGAGCCGGTGATGAAGCCGGCCTCGTCGGCGGCAAGGAAGACCACGCAGCGGGCGATCTCTTCCGGCTCGCCGAGCCGGCCGACCGGGATTTGCGGAATGATCCGTTCGGCCAGCACCTTCGGGTCGATCGCCTTGACCATCTCGGTGCCGATATAGCCGGGGCAGATCGCGTTCACGGTGATGCCGGCGCGGGCGCCTTCCTGGGCGAGCGCCTTGGTGAAGCCGAGGTCGCCCGCCTTGGAGGCGGAGTAGTTCGCCTGGCCGGCCTGGCCCTTCTGGCCGTTGATCGAGGAGATGTTGATGACGCGGCCGAACTTGCGGTCGCGCATGCCGGTCCAGATCTGATGGGTCATGTTGAACACGCCGGTGAGGTTGGTGTCGATCACCTCGCGCCATTGCTCGGGCGTCATCTTGTGGAACATCGCGTCGCGGGTGATGCCGGCGTTGTTCACCAACACGTCGATCGGACCGAGCGCGGCTTCGACCTCGGCGACGCCGGCCTTGCAGGCCGCGTAATCGGCGACCGACCATTTGAAGGCGGGGATGCCGGTCGCCGCGGTGAACTTGGCGGCGGCCTCGTCATTGCCGGCGTAATTCGCTGCCACCCTGTAGCCGGCCGCCTGTAGCGCGATGGAGATCGCGGCGCCGATTCCGCGCGAGCCGCCGGTGACCAATGCAACCCTGGACATGATTCCCCCCTGACAAATCTTGCCGATTTGAAACGGTGTTACCGAAAAGAATAGCGGCGCGCAACAAAGTTGCGCGCCGCTTTCGCACCTGCGGCAATTTGGAAGGTCAGGCGCGCTCGAGGCACATGGCGACGCCCATGCCGCCGCCGATGCAGAGCGTGGCCAGGCCTTTCTTGGCCGCGCGCCGCTTCATCTCGAACAGCAGCGTGTTCAGGATGCGCGCGCCGGAGGCGCCGATCGGGTGGCCGATGGCGATGGCGCCGCCGTTCACATTCACGCGCGCCGGATCCCAGCCCATGTCCTTGTTCACCGCGCAGGCCTGGGCGGCGAAGGCCTCGTTGGCCTCGACGAGGTCGAGATCCTCGGCCTTCCAGCCGGCCTTCTGCAGCGCCTTGCGGCTGGCGAAGATCGGGCCGACACCCATGATCGAGGGATCGAGGCCAACGGTGGCATAGGAGACGATCCGGGCGAGCGGGGTCAGGCCGCGCTTCTCGGCCTCGGTCTCGCTCATCAGCAGCACCGCGGCGGCGCCGTCGTTGATGCCCGAGGCGTTGCCAGCGGTCACCGAGCCGTCCTTGGCGAAGGCCGGGCGCAGCTTCTGCATCGCCTCGATGGTGGCACCGTGGCGGATGTATTCGTCCTGGTCGACGACGATGTCGCCCTTGCGGGTCTTCACCGTGAAGGCGGCGATCTCATCGGCGAACTTGCCGGCCTTCTGCGCCGCCTCGGCCTTGTTCTGGCTTTTCAGCGCGAATTCGTCCTGCATGTCGCGGCTGATCTGCCACTGCTGGGCGACGTTCTCGGCGGTCACGCCCATGTGGTAGCCGTTGAAAGCGTCCCACAGCCCGTCGCGGATCATCGAGTCGATCATCTGCATGTCGCCCATCTTCTGGCCGGCGCGCAGATGCGCCACGTGGGGGGCGAGGCTCATGCTTTCCTGGCCGCCGGCGATGACGATCTCGGCGTCGCCGAGCGCGATGTGCTGGGCGGCGATCGCCACCGAGCGCAGGCCGGAGCCGCAGACCTGGTTGATCGACCAGGCGGCGCTTTCCTGCGGCAGGCCGGCGTTGATATGCGCCTGGCGGGCCGGGTTCTGGCCCTGGCCGGCGGTCAGCACCTGGCCCAGGATCGTCTCGGAGACCTCCGCCTTGTCGATGCCGGCGCGGGCGACGACCTCGCTCAACACCGCGGCGCCGAGCTCATGCGCCGGGATGTTGGCGAAGGCGCCGTTGAAGCTGCCGACCGCGGTGCGGGCGGCCGAGACGATTACGACATTGGTCATGATGGGTCCTCTCCCTAGCCGGTTGCCCGCCTCGGTCCAGACCTGCGCTGCGCGCATCCGGTCCGTCCGGCGGGCCTACGCTGCCTTGCAGCATTACCCCTAAGCCGTCGCGGACCCAAGCGCAATGTCGATGCGGCGGCGGGCGCCGCGATCGGGCGCGGGCCGCCGCCGGTTCTGGGGGAGAGCTTCGGGGGGGGCGAGGCCGCGGGCCGCGCAGGGCGCTGCCCCTCGGCGCGCCGCCGGCCTAGGCGCGGCGGGCCTGGCGTTCGGCCTTCCAGGGCGGCACTGTGCTGGGGGCGCCGAACAGATAGCCCTGCATGCAGTCGATGCCAATCCGGGCGAGGAATTCCGCGTCGCGGGGGTCTTCGACATATTCGGCGACGGTGAACATGTCGAAATGCCGGGCGATCGAGATCAGCGCTTCGGTCAGAACCTGATTGTCGGCGTCGCGGTGGATGTCCTGCACGAAGTGGCCGTCGATCTTCACGATGTCGAAGTAGAAATCCTTGAAGTAGCGGAA
>JAKAJW010000052.1 GCA_021813645.1 Pseudomonadota bacterium
CTCGGCCCGGCGCTGGAAGCGGCGGTGCAGGCCGCCGGCGGCAAGGTCCGCATGGTGAAGATCAACGTGGACGAGAACCCCGGGATCGCCGGGCAACTGCGCATCCAGTCGATCCCGACCGTCTATGCCTTCCATGACGGCAAGCCGGTGGATGGCTTCCAGGGGGCGATCCCGAATTCCGAAGTGAAAACCTTCGTGCAGAAACTGGCCGATCTGGTCGGCGACGGCGGGCTCGGCGAGGCGCTCGAAGCCGCCGAGGCGATGTTGGCCGAAGGCGCCGCGGTCGATGCCGCGGAGACCTTCGCGGCCATCCTCGAGGCGGAGCCTGAGAATGCCCGGGCCTTTGGCGGGCTCGCCCGTGCGCATCTGGCGCTGAACAACCTGGATCAGGCCGAGGCGCTGTTGAAGGCGGCGCCGGCGGCGATCGCCTCGGCCAAGGAGGTGGAGGCGGCGCGCGCCGCGCTCGATCTGGCCCGTCAGGCGACCAAGGCGGGGCCGGTCGAGGGGCTGCGCGCCAAGCTGGCCGCCGATCCGGCCGATCTGCAGACCCGCTACGACCTGGCCCTGGCGCTGCATGCCCAGGGCGCGGTCGAGGCGGCGGTGGACGAGTTGCTCGACCTGTTCCGGCGCGACCGGGAGTGGAACGAGGGCGCGGCCAAGGTGCAGCTGCTGAAGATCTTCGACACGCTGAAGCCGCAGGACCCGATCGTGCTGAAGGGCCGGCGGCGGCTGTCGTCGATGATATTTGCCTGACCGCGTTCGCGGTCTAGCTTTGGCCCATGACCAACTGCCATGACCTGCCGGATGTCCTGCCGCTGTTCCCGCTTCCCGGGGCGCTCCTGCTGCCGCGCGCGCGACTGCCGCTGCATCTGTTCGAGCCGCGCTACCTGGCGATGCTGGACGACTGCCTGAAGACGCCCGACCGGATGATCGGCATGATCCAGCCCTGCGAAGTGCCGCAGGCCTGCGCCAAGCGGTTGCACGCGATCGGCTGCGCCGGTCGCGTCACCGGCTTCTCGGAGACCGAGGACGGGCGCTACATGATCACGCTGACCGGTATCTCGCGGTTCCGGCTGGTGCGCGAGGTGGCCGGCTTCACCCCCTACCGGCGGGGCGAGGTCGACTGGGCCGGCTTTGAGCGCGACCGTGGCCCGGCCGAGGCCGATCCCGAGTTTCGCCGCGCCCCCTTCATGAAGCTGCTCTGCCGCTATTTCGCGGCGATGGAGCTGTCGACCGACTGGACCAGCCTGAAGGAGGCCGAGGACGAGCTGCTGATCAACTCGCTCTCGATGCTGTGCCCCTTCCTGCCGGAAGACCGCCAGGCGCTGCTGGAGGCGCCGACGCTGGCCACCCGGCGCGAGACCCTGGTGACCCTGTTCGAATTCGCCCTGCGTGGCGGCCAAGGCGAGGAGCCCCTGCAATGACCGAAGCCGATCCCAGCGCCGTCGCCCAGGCCACCCCCGAGGGCGAGGCGGCGCCGCTGTTCGACCGCCGGATGCTCGAGGCGCTGGTCTGCCCGGTCACCCACGGCCCGCTGCATTACGACGCCGAGCGCCAGGAACTGGTTTCCCGCGCCGCGCATCTGGCCTTCCCGATCCGCGGCGGCATCCCGATCATGCTGCTGAGCGAGGCGCGCGAGGTCGACTAGACCCCGCCACGATCCGCGGGCGCAGGCCCGCCGGCGGCTAGACCGGCCGGCCCTGCATAAGCCGCGGCAGCTCGCCGGTGAGCCCGGCCGCCTCGCGGATGAAGCGGCGGCGCAGGCCGGGCAGGGCGTTGACCAGGCCCAGGCCAAGATCGCGCCCCGCGCGCAGCAGCGGGTTGTCGTTCGAGAACAGCCGGTTCACCCCGTCCATCCCGAGCGCGAGCGCGGTCGAATCGAACCGCCGCCAGCGCTGGTAGCGTTCCAGCACGTCGAGCGCGCCGATGTCCTCGCCGGCGCGATGCGCCTCGATCGCCACCTCGGCCAGGGCGGCGACGTCGCGCAGCCCCAGGTTCAGCCCCTGGCCGGCGATCGGATGGACGCCATGCGCGGCATCGCCGACCAGCGCCACCCGGTCGGCGACGAAGCTCAGCGCCAGGGTCAGGTTCAGCGGATAGGTGAACCGCTTGCCCTCCAGCGTCAGCTTGCCGAGGTAATCGCCGACCCGCTCGTGCAGCGCCGCGAGATAGCCGGCGTCGTCGAGCGCCTGGATCGCCGCAGCGGTCGCCTCGCGCTCCGACCAGACGATGGCCGAGCGGTTGCCCTTCAGCGGCAGGATCGCCAGCGGGCCGGCCGGCGTGAAGAATTGCTGGGCGATGCCCTCGTGCGGCTTCTCATGGGCAATGGCGCATACCAGGGCGGTCTGGCCGTAGCCCCAACCGGTGCGGCCGATGCCGGCGCGCAGCGCGGTGCCGCTGGTCCGGCCGTCGCAGCCGATCAGCAGCCGGGCGGTCAGCTTTCGGCCGGAGGCCAGGGTGACGCCGACCGTGGCCGCCCCGACCTCCTGCGCCGCGACGCGGTCGCCGGAGATCTCGGTGATCCGCGGTTCCTTGCCCATCGCGGCGAGGAAGGCGCGGCGCAGGTGGCGGTCTTCCAGCATGAAGCCCATCGGCCCCTCCTCCAGTTCGCCATTGGCGAAATCGAGGAAGAAGGGCGCCGGCCCCTGGCCGACCCGGCCGTCGGAGGCGCGCACGCCGAGAATCGGCTGCGCCTCGGCGGCGACCTGGGGCCAGATGCCGATCGCGGCGAGCAGGCGCTGCGAGGCGAGCGCCAGCGCATAGGCGCGGCCGTCGAAGGCCGCGTCGGCGCGCACCGCCTCGGGCAGGGCGTCGATGACGGTGACGGAGAGCCCGCCCTGGGCGAGCGCGAGCGCCAGCGCCGGGCCGTTCAGCCCGCCGCCAACGATGAGGATATCGCAATCCGGTGCCATGCGCTGCAATATGGCGAGTGCTGCGGGATTGTCCATGCGCTCGGCTGACGCTAGGCAGGGGGGATCGGCAGGCGTCGGGGTTACAGGAGGCGGGGATGGCGGCGGAGTGGCTGGGCATGACGGCGGCGGATCTGGGCCGCGGCATCGGCCGGGGCGAGATCGATCCGTTGGCGCTGACCAAGGAATACCTGGCGGCGATCCAGGGCCATCCGCTGCGCGACCGCATCTATGCCCGGCTGACCGAGTCGCGCGCGCTGGCCGAGGCCGAGGCCGCCGCGGCGCGGGCCCGGGCGGGGCTGCGCAAGGGGCCGCTCGACGGCGTGCCGGTCAGCTGGAAGGATCTGTTCGACACCGCCGGCGTGGCGACCGAGGCGGGCTCGGCGCTGCTTGCCGGCCGGGTGCCGCAGCGCGATGCCGAGGTGCTGCGCGTGGCGACCCAGCAGGGCCTCGTCTGCCTCGGCAAGACGCATATGTCGGAACTCGCCTTCTCCGGCCTCGGGCTCAATCCGATCACCGCGACGCCGCCCTGCGTGAACGATCCGGCGGCGGTGCCGGGCGGTTCCTCCTCCGGCGCGGCGGCCTCGGTCGCCTTCGGCCTGGCGCCGGCGGCGATCGGCTCGGACACGGGCGGCTCGGTGCGGATCCCCTCGGCCTGGAACGATCTGGTCGGGCTGAAGACGACGCTCGGCCGGTTGTCCTGCGAAGGGGTGGTGCCGCTGGTCGAAAGCTACGACACGGTAGGCCCGCTGGCCCGCAGCGTCGAGGATGCGGCGCTGCTCTTCGCGGTGCTGGCCGGCGCCAAGCTGGCGGATCTGCGCGGCGCCTC
>JAKAJW010000145.1 GCA_021813645.1 Pseudomonadota bacterium
CCGGCCGGGGCGGGAGGGCTGCCTGGGCCGCTCGTCACGCAATGGGGCGCCGGCAATTGGTCCGGCTCGGCCGAGGCGGCGCTGCGCACGCTGCGGGCCGGGGCTTGCCTGCAACAAGCGGAGGAGCGGAGCTATCTGATCTACGGCTATTTCACCTCCGCCACGCCTTCGGCCATGGCGCGAACATTTCAGGCCTTCGGCTGCAGCTATGCTATGCTGCTCGACATGAACGCGCCGGAACTGACCTATCTCGCGCTTTACGTTCGGCAGGCCGGCTTGGTGCAGATCGAACATCTGGTGCCGGAAATGGAGATCTTCGACCGGGCCGATGGCAAAGGCAAGGTGGTGCCGCGGTTCCTCGGCTATCCCGATAGCCGCGACCTGTTCTATGTGCTGCGGAGGGACCGATGAACCGTCGGCGACTGGCCGCGTTGGTGGCGATCTTGCTGTCCCTGGCCGAAACGTCCGCCGGCGAGAGCGCCTTGCAGCAACAGAACGCGATCCTGCTGCAAGAGTTGCGCGACGTGCATCAGTTGACTGCGGCGCAAATGGCGCGGATCACCCAGATCTTCGCCAGTTCCGCCTATATCGGCCAAGGCAATCCGGCCGTCACCCGCCACCCGATGACGCCGGAGGAATGCGTGGCCCGGACCGGCGGCGCGCGGACCTATGCCAACCCGAGCTTCGAGAGGATTTGCGGCGCCAAATTCATGGCGCCGCTCTACGATCCAGCGAGCCAGCGGCCGCAGGACGCCAAGGCCTGCATCGACCAGTTCGAGTTCCCCGACATTCCCTGCGCCTATCCGGTGGTCTGGGTGACGGCGCGGCAGGCGGCGGAGCTCTGCGCGGCGGAGGGCAAGCGGTTGTGCGATGCGCATGAATGGGAGGGGGCCTGCGCCGGGGCGCTCGGGGAGCCGGACTATCGCTTTGACCTGGCCCGCGGCCAGCCCACGGAAGAGGCGGTGGAGCGGATGCAGGCGGCGCACAACCGCGCCTATGCGCCGACCAAGAGTTGGAGCTACGGGCCCGCCTATGTCCGAGGCATCTGTGCGGCGGACAGCGTGAAGAGCGCAACCTGCAACGGCGGCAACTTCGCCGGCTGCGGTTCGAACACCTATCCGGCGGGCAGTTTCCCGCAATGCCGTTCGCCGCTCGGGGTCTATGACCTGAACGGCAATGCGGCCGAACACATGAACCTGCCGCTTGCCCCAGATCAGATGTCGAGCGCCGGATCGACCAAGCTCGGCGTCACCGAGATGAAGGGCAGCTGGTTCATCTTCGACCGCTATTACGCGCATCCCGACTGGTGCCGTTGGCGGGCGCCGTTCTGGCACGGCTCAACGGTTTTGAGCCCTGCGAGCCACTTGAACTACCACTTGGGTTTTCGCTGCTGCAAGACGCTCGACTGACCTAGTTCGCCGCCATCTGCAGCAGCCCTTCGGGATTGCGGATCGGCCCTTCGCCGCTGACCAGGCTGGCCAGATCGGGGCTTTGCATCACCTCGGCCAGCGGCGCGGGCTTGCCGTTGACATAGGCGGTCGAGCTGACCAGGCGAATGCCGTGGCTGTAATCGGCATAGATCGCCTCGTGCACGGTGGTCAGCGGTTGGATCGGCTGGCCGTTGAGCCGGTGCCAGCCGTAGATGGCGACCTTGCCGGGGCTGGTCTCGAGCCGGTTGGTCAGAACGAGGTCCTTCTGGTCGCCGGCGACGAGTTCGGCGGGCTTGCCGGCCCGCGGGCCGAGTTGTTCGTTCACCGTCGCATTGTGCCGCAGCAGATAGTCGGTCGAGGTCATCTGCGGGCCGGCCGGCATCGGCTGCGGCGCGACGCGGATCTGGGCGCTACGGTAGATCGCGTCGACCATCTTCGGCGTCGGCAGCAGAAAACCGAGGCGGAGCGCAATTTTCGCCGCCGCCGGCAGGCCGAGCGGGGTACGGACGAAATTGGCGTTCGAGCCGACGGCGAGGTAGTCGGGCATGACGCAGATGGTGACATGCACCGGCTTGCCATTGCCGGTCTTGCCCTGGAAGGTCACCGGAACCAACTGGCGCAGAAAGCTTGGGATATTGCCGGCGAGCAGCTGGCGCTCAACCACCTTGTCGCGGTCTGGTCCGCGCAGATCCTTCACCGTGCGCATCACCGAGGTTCCCGTGGGCGCGGTGGTGGCGCGGGCCGGGATGTTCCGGGCAAGCCCCGAGGAACAGGGCGCCGCAACCGGGCTGGTGGCAAGGGCCGGGGCCGCTGCGAGGGAAGCGACGACTGCCCAGGCGGGCAAGAGGGGTCGGGACATGGTTCGATCACCTGCGGTCTGAACGGGCCGCCGGCCCCGGTGCGGGATCGGACAGCGGGCGGAGGATCGGACAGTGCGGTGAAGAAGCCCTTATCGGCCCGACGAACCAAGCCGGGGCCCGGTGCGCCGTTGGCGGGGCGGTTTCTGCCTGTCCCTACGCGCCCCGCTCGGTGAGCCGGGGTCTGATTATGGCCCGGTGGATCGGGTCTCCCCAGACCCGGCGCCGTTCCTCAGGGCCCTCTTGTCGCTGCTGGCGCAGCCGGAGGCACCCGTGAGGGTGAGTGGTTCCAGGTGTTGTGCCGATCCGGACCCATGCGGTCAAGCGGCGGATCCGGCCCGCGCGGGAAACCGCCGACCGGCACGCCTTGGGCCCGCCGCCGGCGGTTCTCTGGGCGCCGTGGGGCTGCGGCGCTGTCCGTTTGAGCAGTTGAAACATATGCCGATATATGCATGATTGCCGGATCGACCCTGGCCAGGGAGGCGGGGCGTAACGGCGAGAGCGTTGGGGAATGGTGGACTGCACGCCGTTGGTAGCGGCCCGGAACTGGACCGCGATCACGCCCCCCGCCAAGGCCTATTCCGCCCCGCTGTTTCTCTACCACTTCATTCGCAATCCGCTGCGCTGCCTGCCGCAATCGGTCTATGAAGAGCCGATCGTGCCCTATGAGCTCGGGCGGTTGCGCACCGCCTGGGTGACCGATCCGGAGTTGACCGAGACGGTGTTCCTCGGCCGGCATGCGAGCTTTCCCAAGCCGCCTTTGGAACAGCGGGTGTTTTCGGATCCGCTCGGGCAGAGCATCCTGACCTCGCAGGGCGCGGATTGGCGCTGGCAGCGCCATGCGGTCTCCGGCCTGTTCCGCCACGAGGACATCCTTGGCTATGCCGGCGACATGGCGCAGGCGGCGCAGGCGCTACTCGACCGTTGGGGCGGCGGAGCGGGCGCACTGCGCCCGATCGACCGCGACCTGACCTGGGCGACCTATGCGGCGATCTCGCGGACCTTGTTCGGCGGCGAGGCCATGCCGGAAGCGGCGGCGATTCAGGCGGCGGTGGACCAATATCTGAACGCGACGAGTTGGGTGATCGCCGCCACGCTGGCGGGCATGCCGGAGCGGCTGTGGCATCCCGGCCAGGGTAGGCTGAGGCGGTCGAGCCAGGCGATGCGCGCGGCGGTCGAGCGGTTGCTGGACCGTTGGCAGAGCGGCGGCGATGCGAACGGCGAGCATCTGCTGGGCCGGCTGCTGGCCGCGGAAGAGCCGGGGCTTGGTGGCGGCATCTCGCGCGAGCGGCTGATCAACAACCTGCTGACCTTTCTGAACGCGGGCCATGAGACCACGGCCAAGGCGCTGATCTGGACCCTGTTCATTCTGGCGCAGGAGCCGGTCTGGCAGGCGCGGCTGCGCGAGGAGGCTTTGGCCGTCGCCGGCGATGAGCCGATTT
>JAKAJW010000412.1 GCA_021813645.1 Pseudomonadota bacterium
GGTATTGCGACGAGGCGGGCGATTACTCCGCGCCCGAAGGCCCGCCGCCGCCCGCCGCGCCGGCGCAGGGGCGGACCGAAGGCCGCTGCCTCTGCGGCGCCTGCCGATTCAGCCTGCCTACCCCGGTCGGGGCGGTGACCGCCTGCCATTGCCACCAGTGCCGCAAGCTGTCGGGCCACTACGCCGCCTCGGTCGATGCCGAGGAAGTCGCGCTCGCCTGGCAGAGCGCCGCCGCGCTGCGGACCTACCGCACCCCCGGCGGCGCCACGCGCGGCTTCTGCGGCGCCTGCGGCTCGGGCCTCTGGTTCCGCAGCGCCGAAGGCGAATTCGCCGTCGAGGCGGGCTGTCTCGCCGCCCCGACCGGCGGCCGGCTGGCCGGCCATATCTTCACCGCCTTCAAGGGCGACTATTACCGGCTCGACGACGGCCTGCCGCAATCGCCCGGGGCCTGACGGCGGGAAGGCTCACAGCGGCCGGCTCGGCACCCAGGCATAGCCGGCGGGCGACAGGATCACCGCCTCGCGCAACCCATGGCCCGGCTTGTCGCTGGGTGGTTGCAGCAGCAGGGCGTCCGGGTGGTCGGGCAGGCGCGCCACCGCCGCATCCGGGTCGGTGTCGTGCAGCCGCAACTCGATGCCGAGCCCGCGCGGCGGCGCCGGTAGCAGGGCGTGCAGCGGATGGGCGGCATAGGTCGCATCGGCGTGAAGCTGGAAGGTCTGGCCGCCGTAGCCGACGATGGCGAACTCGGCGCTCGGCTGGAAGAGCCGCATCCCGAAGACGCCGGCCAGGAATCGCGCCTCGGCCGCGACCGAGGGCACCAGCAGGTTGACCGTCAGTCCGCGCAGCGCCTGGCCGTAACTGACCGCATCGGCCTTGTCGTAGTCCATCCCGGCCCCCCCTTTCGAGCCACCTTGCGCAGGACGCCGGCCCGCGTCTAGATGCCGCGAGCCTCGGAGCCTGGCCATGCTGCATCTTCTCCTGTCCTTTCCGCCCGGCCATCTGGCGACCTTCATCGCCGGTGGGCTGGTGGTGAATTTCGCCCCCGGCGCCGATGTCCTGTTCGCCACCGCCTCGGGCATCCGCGGCGGGCCGAGGATCGGCGCGCTGGCCGGGCTCGGCGTCGGCCTTGGGGTGATCTGGCACGTGACGCTCGCCGCGCTCGGCCTGTCGGCCGCGATCGCCGCCTTTCCCGGCGCGCTGGTCGCGATCCGCTGGGTCGGCGCGGCCTATCTGCTCTATCTCGCCTGGAAGAGCTGGCAGGCCACCGGCGCGCTGCCGGAAGGCCGCGGCGCGGGCTCGGCCTGGTCGGCGATCCGCCGCGGCTTCTTGTCGAACGCGACCAACCCCAAGCCGATGCTGTTCATGATGGCCTTCCTGCCGCAGTTCACCGATCCGCAGCTTGGCCCGATCTGGGCGCAGATCGTGCTTCTGGGCGGCATCTTCTGCTTCACCGGAACGCTGGTCACGATGGGCTATGGCGTGCTGGCCGGGGTGATCCGCCACGCGCTCGGGCGCAGGCTGGCGGCGCTCAATCGTGTCGCGGCGCTGATGTTCGGCGGGCTCGCGCTCAAACTGATCCTGGACTGAGGAGCAAGATCATGGAGATTACCCTGCTCGACGGCGGCATGGGGCAAGAGCTGCTGGCCCGCTCCGGCGACAAGGCGACGCCGCTCTGGGCGACCCAGGTGATGCTCGACCATCCCGGCATCGTGCGTGAAATCCACGCCGACTATTTCGCCGCCGGCGCCACGGTCGCCACCACCAACACCTATGCGATCCATCACGATCGGCTGATCCGCTTCGGGCTCGACGACCGCTTCGCGGAATTGCACCGCGCCGCCGCCGCCCAAGCGGACGAGGCGCGCCGGGCGCATGGCGCCGGCCGGATCGCCGCCTCGCTCGGCCCGCTGGTGGCGAGCTACCGGCCCGACACCTGCCCCGAAGTGGCCGATGCCGCCGCGAAATACGCCGAGATCGTCGCCATCCTGGCGCCGCATGTCGACCTCTTCCTGTGCGAGACGATGTCCTCGCTGAAACAAGCCGAAGGCGCGCTGGCCGGCGCGGCGGCGGCGGGCAAGCCGGTCTGGCTCTCGCTGACGGTGGACGACGCCGACGGCAGCCGGCTGCGCTCGGGCGAGCCGCTCGCCGAACTGGCGCCGCTGATCGCACGCTACCGGCCGGCGGCGGTGCTCTGCAACTGCTCGCTGCCCGAGGCGATGACGGCGGCGATGGCCGAGGTGGCGAAGTTCGGCCTGCCATTCGGCGCCTATGCCAATGGCTTCACCCATATTTCGGCGGATTTCCTGAAGGACTCGCCGACGGTGGACACGCTGGAGGCGCGCCAGGATCTGACGCCGGAGCGTTACGCGGACTTCGCGATGGGCTGGGTCGGGCAGGGCGCGACCATCGTCGGCGGTTGCTGCGAGGTCGGCCCGGCGCATATCCGCGCCCTGGCCGAGGCGCTGCGCGCGGCCGGCCATACCATCGTCTGAGGCTTGACCGCGCCCGGTCGCCCGCATAGCTGCGGCGCATGACCGAGGACGCGCTGCCCGACTATGCCCCGCCCGACGAGCCGCTGCGCATCGTCCATGTCGATCACCACCTGCTGGTGCTCGACAAGCCCTCGGGCCTGCTCTCGGTGCCGGGCAAGGGCGCGCATCTGGCCGATTGCCTGCTGAGCCGGGCGCAGCGGGTCTATCCCGAGGCGCTGCTGGTCCACCGGCTCGACCGCGACACCTCGGGGCTGATCGTCTTCGCACTGACCAAGGCGGCGCAGCGTTTCCTCGGCCTCGAATTCGAGGAACGGCGGGTGAAGAAGGTCTATCTCGCCCGGCTCTGGGGCCGGCTCGAACCGAAGACCGGCACCGTCGATCTGCCGCTGATCGTCGACTGGCCGAACCGCCCGCTGCAGCACGTCAACCACGAGACCGGCCGCCCCGCGGTGACCGACTGGCGGGTGCTGCGCCACGAGGGCGACACGACGCGTGTGCGGCTGATGCCGAAGACCGGGCGCAGCCATCAACTGCGGGTGCATATGAGGGAGCTCGGCCACCCGATCCTGGGCGATCCGTTCTACGCGACCGGCCCGGCGCGCGACTTTCCCCGCCTGATGCTGCATGCCGAAAGCCTGAAGCTGAACCATCCCGACGGCGGACGCGGCCTCGCCTTCTCGGTGCCGGCGCCGTTCTGAGCGGCGGGCCGCGGCGCGCGCCGAATGCGGCAGATTGCCGGGGCAGGGCGGGGGGCGCATTCGGGGGGTCGCATTCCCCGCGGCGAGCCGCTATCTCTGCAACGCAGCAATTCCGCCCTAGAAGAGGACTGACATGGGTCTGCGTATCAACGACATTGCCCCGAATTTCACCGCCGCCTCGACCGAGGGGACGATCACGCTTCACGACTGGATCGGCGACAGCTACGCGATCCTGTTCAGCCATCCGAAGGATTTCACCCCGGTCTGCACCACCGAGTTCGGCGCCGTCGCCAAGCTGGCGGCCGAGTTCGAGAAGCGCAACACCAAGGTCATGGGCATCTCGGTCGATAGCGTCGAGGACCACCTGAAATGGAAGCGCGACATCGAGGCCTTCGCCGGCGTTCCGGCCAATTTCCCGATCATCGACGACACCTCGCTCGTCGTCGCCAAGCTCTATGACATGCTTCCGGCCGACGCCTATCTGCCCGACGGCCGCACCCCGGCCCATTCGGCGACGGTGCGCACCGTCT
>JAKAJW010000119.1 GCA_021813645.1 Pseudomonadota bacterium
TGATCGCCGGCAAAGAAAAGCTGACCGATCCCGAGTGGGTCAAGCCCTTCGAACAGCTCGCCAAGTGGAAGCCCTACCTTGCCGACGGCTTCGAGTCGCAGACCGATTCCGACTCCACCACCCTGTTCCAGACCGGCCGCGCGGCCATCTATCCGGCTGGCTCCTGGGCCATCACCAACTTCGAGCAGAACCCCGACCTCAAGATGGGCACCTTCCCGCCGCCGGTCGAGAAGGCGGGCGATCAGTGCTACATCTCCGACCATGTCGACATCGCCATGGGCCTCAATGCCGCCTCCAAGAACCAGGATGCGGCCAAGACCTTCCTCAGCTGGGTCGCCTCCGATGAGTTCCAGGGTCTTTACGCCAACGCGCTCCCCGGCTTCTTCCCGATGACGAGCCACAAGATCGAGATCAAGGACCCGATCGCCCAGCAGTTCATCTCCTGGCGCGACACCTGCAAGGGCACGATCCGCTCTACCTACCAGATCCTCAGCCGCGGCACGCCCAACCTCGAGAACGACACCTGGACGGCCTCGGCCAATGTGATCAACGGCACCTGGACGCCGCAGCAGGCCGCCGAGCACCTGCAGAAGGGGCTCGACAGCTGGTACAAGCCCGGCAAGATGTGAGCCGCGGGCGACAGACACTGCGGCCGGGCCGCGCAAAGCCCGCGACCCGGCCTTTTCGCAGGTAGATGCCACAAGGGGTAGCGCTCGCATGGGGTTTCTTGCGACCTCGCATTTCATCAACAGGTCATTCCCGCGAAAGCGGGAATCCCTGTTCGTTCGCGGGTGCTGGCTTCGAGATGAAACCGAGATCCCAGCTTTCGCGGGGATGACGCCGGAGGCAGGGGTGAGCCGCGGGGACGGAGGCCGTCATCATGGCTGAAGTCGCGACCCCGTCCGGCTCCGCGGCAGCAACCGCCGCCGCCAGGCCGCAGCGCCGGCCGATCCGCTGGCACATCGCGGTGTTCCTGGCGCCGGCGGTGGTCGTCTACACCATCCTGATGATCGTGCCGCTGATCTCGACGCTGCAGCAGTCGACGATGACGGGCGACGCCGCCAACCGGGCCTTCATCGGGCTTGGCAATTTCGTCGAGCTGTTCACCGATCCGCGCTGGTCGTCCTCGTTCTGGAACGCGTTCCGGAACAACATCTACTTCTTCATCATCAACATGCTGGTGCAGAATCCGATCGGCATTCTGCTCGCAGCGCTGCTCTCCAACCCCGCCCTGCGGCTACGTGGCTTCTACCGCACGGCGATCTTCGTGCCGACGATCCTGTCCTTCGTGATCGTCGGCTTCATCTGGAAGCTGCTGCTCTCCCCGATCTGGGGCGTCGCCCCCACGATCATGAAGTTCTTCCACCTCGGCCAGTATTTCCAGGCCTGGCTCGGCAAGGAACAATATGCGCTGACGGCGCTGAGCCTCATCTCGGTCTGGCAGTATGTCGGCATTCCGATGATGCTGGTCTATGCGGCCCTGCTCTCCATCCCCGACGAGGTGATCGAGGCGGCCGAGTGCGACGGCATCACCGGCATGTCGCAGTTCTGGAAGATCCAGCTGCCGCTGATCCTGCCCACGCTCGGCATCATCTCGATCCTGACCTTCGTCGGCAACTTCAACGCCTTCGACCTCGTCTATGTGGCGCAGGGCGCCGTCGCCGGGCCGAACTTCTCGACCGACCTCCTCGGCACCTTCCTTTACCGCACCTTCTTCGGCAACCAGCTGCAGCTTGGCGACCCCAACATGGGCTCGGCGGTGGCGACGGTGATGTTCCTCATCATCCTTGCGGGTGTGTGCGTCTATCTCTTCCTCATCCAGACGCGGCTCCGCCGCTACCAGTTCTGAGGGCGAGGATGAACCGCGCGCGCTCCTCGCTCAGCCGCAGCATCCTCTCCCACCTGATCCTCGGGCTCTACACGCTCGTGGCGCTCTTGCCCGTGATCATCGTGGTGATGAACTCGTTCAAGACCAAGTCGGCGATCTTCCTCCAGCCGGTGACGCCGCCTCTGCCGGCGACCTTCTCGCTCATCGGCTACAACACCGTGTTCGGGCGCGGCAATTTCGCGCTCTACTTCACCAACAGCTTCATCGTCACGGTGGGATCGGTCGGGCTGGTGCTGTTCTTCGGCGCCATGGCGGCCTTCGCGCTGAGCGAATACCGCTTCCGCCTCAACACGCTGATGGGGCTCTACCTCGCCATCGGCATCATGATCCCGATCCGGCTGGGCACGGTCGCGATCCTCCAGATCATGGTCGCGACCCATATCATCAACACGCTCTGGGCGCTGATCCTCGTCTATACGGCGGCCGGCCTGCCCCTGGCGATCTTCATCCTCTCCGAGTTCATGCGGCAGGTGTCGGACGACCTCAAGAACGCCGGCCGCATCGATGGGCTGAGCGAATACAAGATCTTCTTCACTCTGGTCCTGCCACTGATCCGGCCGGCCCTGGCCACGGTCGCGGTCTTCACCATGATCCCGGTCTGGAACGACCTCTGGTTCCCGCTGATCCTGGCGCCGGGCGAGGCAACCAAGACCGTGACGCTCGGCGCGCAGGTGTTCATCGGCGAGTTCACGGTCGACTGGAACGCGGTGCTCTCGGCGCTGAGCCTGGCGATCCTGCCCATCCTCGTCCTCTACGTGATCTTCTCGAGGCAGCTCATCCGCGGCATCACCTCGGGAGCGGTCAAGTGAGCCGGCCCGTCCGCGTGCTGGTGGCAGGCCTCGGAAACATGGGACGAAGCCACGCCCTCGCCTACCACGGCAATCCGGGCTTCGAGATCGTGGGCCTCGTCAATCGCTCGGTGCCCTGGCTCAGCCCGGTGCTTTCGGACTATGCGATCCTGCCCGACTTCAGGACGGCCCTCGCCGAACTCAGGCCGGACCTCGCCTGCATCAGCACCTATTCCGATACGCACGCCGAGTACGCCATTGCCGCGCTCGAGCAAGGAGCGCATGTGTTCGTCGAGAAGCCAATCGCCACGACCGTCGCGGACGCGGAGCGCGTGGTCGCGGCGGCAAAGGCGAACGGCCGGAAGCTCGTCGTCGGCTACATCCTGCGCCACCATCAGTCCTGGATGCGGCTCATCGCCGAGGCGCGGGGGCTGGGCGGTCCCTACGTCTTCCGCATGAACCTCAACCAGCAGTCGTCGGGCGCCGCATGGGGCGTGCACAAGGCGCTGATGAAGACGACTTCGCCGATCGTCGATTGCGGCGTCCACTATGTCGACGTGATGTGCCAGATCACCGACGCGCGCTGCGTCGAGGTGCGCGGCATGGGGTTGCGCATGACCGACGAAATCGCCCCCGACATGTACAATTACGGCCACTTCCAGATGCTGTTCGACGACGGCTCGGTCAGCTGGTACGAGGCGAGCTGGGGGCCGATGATCTCGGAGACGGCGTTCTTCGTGAAGGACGTCATGAGCCCCAAGGGCTCGGTCTCGATCATCGTCGAGGAAGGCAGCAAATCCGCCGATCTCGACACCCATACCAAGACGAGCCGCATCAAGCTGCACAAGGGTGCGCTCAAGCCCGACGGCGAGTTCGCGCAAGCCGACGAGTGGCTCTCCATGGCGGGCGAACCCGACCACCAAGGGCTCTGCGACCTGGAGCAGGCCTATGTGCTCAAGGCCATCACCGAAGACATCGACCTCACCCGCCACATGCACGACGCCGTGCAGTCGCTGAAGATCTGCCTCGCGGCGGACG
>JAKAJW010000050.1 GCA_021813645.1 Pseudomonadota bacterium
GGCGGGGGGGGCGGGCCGGTCGCCGGGCCTCAGTTGATCTTGCGGGCGGGCAGGAAGGGCAGCGGCGCCACCGGCACGCCCTCCTCGATCAGGGCGCGGGCCTCCTCGACCTTGGCCTCGCCGAAGATCGCGCGCTCCGGCGCCTCGCCGGCATGGATGGCGCGGGCCTCGGAGGCGAAGTTGAGCCCGACATATTCGGAATTCGCCTCGATCTCGCGGCGCAGCGCGGCAATCTTGGCCTCCAACTCGCTCTGCGGTTGGCTCAGCGTGGCGGGCTTCGGCTCCGCCACCGGTTCCGGCGTCGCCGCCCCGCTGCCGACCGCCGGCGCCATCAGCGCCTTTTCCACCGCGGTCGAGCCGCAGCTGATGCAGGTCACCCGACCGGCGGCGATCAGCCCGTCGCAGGCGGCGGAGGAGGCGAACCAGCTGTCGAAGTTGTGGCCATTGGCACAGTTGAGAGCGTAGCGGATCATCCGAACCTCACCGAGGGGTCGGCAACAGGTAGCGATTTCGTGCGAAAGTTCAAGCTTCTGCGACGTCGCGGCCGGGCCCGGCCGCCGCCGTGCGGTTCACGGCGTCCCGGCGGGCCGGCTGGCGAAGCGGCCGGCGAAACCGCGGATCAGCGCGCCGAGTTCGGGCTCGTCGACCTTTTCGGCCGCGATCTCGGCGGCGAACCATTTGCGCCGGCGCTGATTGCGCTCGGGGAAGCTGTCGCGCAGCCGGCGCACCTCGATCGGATAGACGGCGACTTCGCAGGGAAAGCCGCTGTCGGCGCCCACCACCTTGACATAGGGATAGCGGCCGACCGGATGCGTCGCCGCCTTGCCCTCCACGCCGGCCTCTTCGAAAGCCTCGCGCAGCGCCGAGGCGGCGGCGTCGCGGCCGCGCAGCGGCCAGCCCTTCGGCAGGATCCAGCGTCCGGTATCGCGCGAGCTCACCAACAGCACCTCGATCCGGCCTTCGCTCTGGCGCCAGCACAGTCCAGCCACCTGGCACACCACGGGCTCGGCGGCCCTGGCCTCCGCGATCGGCATCAGCGGCTGGATCTTCTGGGAAAGCGACATCGGCCTCAAGCCCCGGCTTCACCGGTGTTGTCTGGATTCAACTTCTGCTCTGACCCAAGGTAACATTTTGCGCGAACCGATGCCAGACCGGTGCAAGAACAATTGAAGATCGCAACAAATTGTAACCGATCTGCGACAGCGGGTCGCGGCGGCCGGGGCTGCCGCGACGCCGGCGCGCGCCGATAGAAGCGGCGCCGACACAGCGCGCCTGCGATCCGCCGGCCTGCGGCGGTTGCGGTTGCCGAGCCGGGGCTTCTGTGGCAAGAGTCAAACAGGAAACTAGACCGGTGAGTTCAGAGATGATTGACTTCGCAGAGCGCCGCACCGTCATGGTCGACACCCAGGTCCGCCCCTCCGACGTGACCAAATTCCCGATCATCGAGGCGATGCTTTCGGTCCCGCGCGAGGAGTTCGTGCCCAAGGCCCGGCGCGAGGCGGCCTATGCCGGCGAGAACCTCGAACTGGGCGGCGGCCGTGTGGTTCTGGAACCGCGCACCCTGGCCAAGCTGCTCGATACGCTCGACATTCAGCCGGGCGAGGCGGTTCTCGATGTCGCGTCGGGGCTGGGCTATTCGGCGGCGGTGCTGGCGGCGCTCGGCGCCGAGGTGACCGCGGTGGAAAGCGATCCGGCGCTGCTCGAGGGCGCCAAGAAGGCGCTCGCGGGCCAGTCGGTCGCGCTGGTCGCCGGCCCGCTCGCGGCGGGGGCGCCGGCCTCGGGCCCCTATGACGTGATCACCATCGAGGGCGCCATCGAGCAGCTGCCGGAGGCGATCGCCGCCCAGCTGAAAGAAGGCGGACGAATTGGCGCGATCTTCATGGAAGGCGCGCTCGGCACCGCTCGGGTCGGCCACAAGATCGACGGAGCCATCGCCTGGCGCTTCGCCTTCAACGCGAGCGCGCCGGTGTTGTCGGGGTTCGAAAAGGCCCGGGCCTTCGTCCTGTAGGTCCGGATCAGAGCAGGAGAACGACGATGGGACGGGGAAAGTTCAAGCGCCTTGCGGCGCTGGCCGTGGGCACCGCGCTATTGGCGCCGCAGGTCGGGGCCGAGACCCTGACCGACGCGCTGGTGATGGCCTATCGCCATTCCAACCTGCTGCAACAGAACCGCGCCGTGCTGCGCGCCGCCGACGAGGGCGTGGCGCTGGCGACCGCGGCGTTGCGCCCGGTGGTGGCCTTCGTCGCCCAGGGCTCGGCCCAGGATCCGGCGACCGCTTCGACCTATTACAACAACCTCTCGGGCACGCTGGCGCTGTCGGCGACGCTGTCGCTCTATGACAACGGCGCCAACCGGGCGGCGATCAACGCGGCCAAGGAAAGCGTGCTGGCCACCCGCGAGGCGCTGGTGGGGGTCGAGCAGCAGGTGCTGCTTTCGACCGTCTCGGCCTATCTCAACGTGCTGCAGAACCTGCAGACCGTCTCGCTGCAGCAAAACAACGTGAACGTGCTGCAGCAGGAGCTGAAGGCGACCCAGGACAAGTTCGACGTGGGCGAGGTGACCAAGACAGACGTCGCCCAGGCCCAGGCCGCGCTTGCCGCCGCCCGCGCCGGGCTGGTCGCCGCGCAGGGCAATCTGGCCGTCGCGCGCGAGGCCTACAAGGCCGCCACCGGCGCCTATCCGGGCCGGCTGGCGCCGCCGCCGCCCGCCCCGGGCACCGCCTCGAACCTGGCCGGCGCGCAGTCGGTCGCGGTGCGCGAGCATCCGACGCTCCTGCAGGCCCAGCATCAGGTCGCGGCCGCGAACTGGACGGTGAAGCGCGCCGCCGCCGCCTCGGGCCCGAACGTCTCGCTCTCGGCCAAGGCCGGCATCGACAACAAGAGCAACACCGGCGAAAGCCTGACGATGACGCTGACCCAGCCGATCTACTACGGCGGCCAGCTTTCGGCCGCCTATCGCCAGGCGGTGGCCAATGACGACAGCGCCAAGGCCCAGCTGATGCAGGCCTCGGTGACGGTGCAGCAGAACGTCGACAACGCCTGGTCGCAGCTCGACGTGGCGCGCGCCTCGATCGCCGCCAACCAAGAGCAGGTCCGCGCGGCCCAGGTCGCCTTCGAAGGCGTGCGGGAAGAGGCCAAGCTCGGCTCGCGCACCACGCTCGACGTGCTGACCGCCGAACAGACGCTGCTGAACGCCCGCGTCTCGCTGGTCCAGGCGCAGACCACCCAGGCGCTCGCGGTCTATTCGCTGCTCGCCTCGATGGGGCTGTTGACCGCCGACCATCTGAAGCTCGGCGTGCCGAGCTACGACCCCACCGCCTATTACGACGCGGTGCATAACGCGCCGGCCCATCTCGGCTCCCAGGCGCAGGCGCTCGACCGGATCATGAAGCGGGTCGGCGGGAACTGAGCCCACCTCTTGTTGTGTCAGTTGCCCCGCGGCGTTACACTATTCGCGGGGCAGTAGGGATCGCGGAATGTCAGATCGCATGACGAATAACGAGATCGAGGACGTGCTATCCTCGATCCGCAGGCTGGTGTCGGAAGAGGCGCGCTATCCGTTCCGCTCGGAACGCAAGGCGCCCGAGCCGGAGCCGGTCGAGAAGCTGATGCTGACCCCCGATTTCCGGGTCGTCGAGCCCCAGGCCGCGCCCCCGGCCGCGTCCCAGGTCGTGCCCGAGCCCAAGCGGCCCGCCGGCCTGGCCACGCCCGCC
>JAKAJW010000086.1 GCA_021813645.1 Pseudomonadota bacterium
CGCGCGCTGCCCCTTCGAGAACTCGCCGGGCGGCCTTGTGATGATCATGCGCGAAGTGGCGATCAAGCATGGCATGCAGTCGGCCAAGGACGTGCTGCGGCCGTTCTCGCGCGTGCTGTTGAAGCTGGTGTCGACCGGCAACCAGCTGGCGCCGAACATGATCACCAAAGAGGCCTTCCCCGACTGGGGACCGAACGTGGCCAAGATCGACGCGCCGCTGATGATCCTGCGCAAGGCGATCCCGATGCCGACGATGCACACGCTCGACACGGCGTGGATCGTGAACCTCAAGACCTCCGTCGAACTCTACACGATCTGGGAAGCCACCGGCGTTCTGGAGCAACTGGAGACGGTGGACGAGAACCTGTTCGACGTGGTGTCCGACGTGATGGACGAGAAGCGCGACGAATGGGAAGAATTCCTCGAGGAACAGGACGAGGACGAGGACGACGAATAGGCCTCCCCTATTCGGACGTCGTTTTAGGAGGAAACGCGATGGCGAACGAGACGAGCGACACCAAGGGCGGCGCCTACTCCGGTTTCGGGGCAGACTGGCAGCCTTCCAACCTCTCCGCGGCCGACGCGCGTCGGGCGACGGACTGGGTTGAGGCGAAGATTGACAAACGGGCCCTGCTGATGGGCAAGGAGCGCCGCGAGGACATCCGCGACGCGATGTGGGAGCTTGAGAAGGACGGGGAGATCCTCGTCCATCGGGTCGGCGACCACAACGAGCCGATCATGGCCAAGACGATCTATGGCTGGGACAAGAAGATCCCGACCACCAATCTCTGGCATCACAAGTCCTGCGGCCAGTGCGGCAACATTCCGGGCTATCCGTCCTCGATCCTTTGGCTCATGAACAAGATGGAGCTGAAGTATCTCGACGAGACCGACCAGACCTCCTGCACCGCGTGGAACTATCACGGCTCGGGCATCGGCAACGTCGTGTCGCTCGCCGCGGTCTTCCTGCGGAACTTCCACCAGGCCTATGTCTCGGCGAAAGCCCAGGGCCTGCCGGAGGGCACCTACTATCCGCTGGTCCACTGTGGCACCTCCTTCGGCAACTATAAGGAAATGCGTCACTTCCTGATGCATTCCGCCGAACTGCGCGACGAGGTGAAGAAGATCCTCGGCAAGCTGGGCCGACTGATCGACGGCAAGTTGCTGATCCCGGAAGAGATCGTGCACTACTCCGAGTGGCTGCATGTGATGCGTCACCGCATCAAGAACTTCCAGGAGATCGACGTCTCCAACATCCGCACCACGGTGCATCCGGCCTGCCACGTCTACAAGATGGTGCCGGACGACGTGATCTATGACGACACCGTGATGGACGGCAACCGCGTCGCGGTGACCACGGGCCTGCTGCAGACGCTCGGCACCCAGGTGATCGACTATTCGACCTGGTACGATTGCTGCGGCTTCGGCTTCCGCCACATCATCGGCGAGCGCGAGTTCACCCGCTCCTTCGCCATCGACCGCAAGATCAAGGTCGCCGTGGAGGAAGCCCGTTCCGACGTGATGATCGGCCATGACACCGGCTGCATCACCACGCTGGACAAGAACCAGTGGATCGGCCGCGCGGTGGACAAGGTCTACGAGTTGCCGGTGATGGCGGACTGCCAGTTCGCCGCTCTGGTCTGCGGCGCGCATCCCTACAAGCTCGCCCAGCTCCATTGGCATGCCTCTCCTTTCGAGAAACTGCTCGAGAAGATGGGCATCGACTGGGAAAAGAAGAAAGCCGAGTTCGAGGCTTACCTCGAAGAGGTCAAGGCCGGGAAGATCGAGACGCTCTACGATCCGAAGCGCGCCATCACCTCTGGCCCCGGCTATGTGAAACCGAAAGCCCTTGCAGGAGCGGATAAGTGACGAAGCCTGTCCTGATCATCGGCGGGGGGCCTGCGGGCCTCTCCGCGGCCCACGCTGTTGCCACCGCCGGTCGCAAGGCCGTGCTGATCGAAAAGGAAGACCGCCTCGGCGGCGCTCCCATCCTTTCGGGCTATGCCAAGCTCGTGCCCTCTCACGAATGGGCGAAGGATGCGATCGGCGGCATGGTGAACCGGGTCGTGTCGAACCCTTCGGTGGAGGTGAAGCTGAACTCCACCGTTCAGAGCTTCGCCGGTGAGCCGGGCAATTTCGTCGCGACGCTGAAGGACGGCAGCAAGGTGGAGGCGGAAAGCGCGATCCTGGCGACCGGCTTCACCCATTTCGACCCGATCAACAAGCCGGAATGGGGCTTCGGCACCTACCCCGACGTGGTGACCACGACGATGGTGGAGCAGATGATCTCCTCCGGTGCCGGCGTGCGCTGCCCGTCCGACGGCCGGGTGCCGGATCGCGTGGCGATCCTGCTTTGCGCCGGTTCGCGCGACCGTCAGATCGGCCGCGAGTGGTGCTCGAAAATCTGCTGCACGGTCTCGGCCAACCTGGCGATGGAAATTCGCGAGATGTCGCCGAAGACCAACGTCTACATCTACTACATGGATATCCGGACCTTCGGCCTCTACGAGGGCGAGTACTACTGGGGCTCTCAGGAAGAGTTCAAAGTGAAGTACGTGAAGGCGCGGATCGCCGAAGTCACCTCGAACGGCAGCCGCCTTCTGGTGAAGGGCGAGGACACGCTGGTCAAACGGCCGATCTCGATCCCCTTCGACATGGTGGTGCACGCCGTCGGCATGGATCCGAATGTCGACAACATGACGATCTCGTCGGTGTTCGGCGTCGACCTGAACCGTTGGGGCTACATCGGCCGCAGGACGACCTATGCCCATCTGGCGGAGACCTCGCGCGCCGGCGTCTTTACCTGCGGATCGGCCAACGGTCCCGAGACGATCGACGACTCGATCGCCCAGGGTCATGCGGCGGCCATGGCTGCGCTGAACTTCGCCAACGCGGCCGTGAGCGCGGCGGCTGAGTGATGTTCGGCATCGCGCGCAAGCCCGATCCTGCCCCGGCCCCTGCAAAGGGGCCGGTCCTGGATCTGTCCGGGCCGAAACTGCGCCGTGCTTTCGAAAACCTGATCGAATCCGCCGACCCAACCGGCGGGATCGAACGCTACGTGACGGCGCTGGCGCTGAAGGCCGCGCTCTTTGAGGAACTTCTGGGCGAAGCCAAGCTCCCTGAGATGGAACAGCAGGATTTCCTCGACCTCGCCGCCTTCGTCACCCCGGCCCGCCGCCGTGTGAGTGCCTGGTTGGCCGAGAACGCCTTCTGGGAAATGCGCGGCCGGCTGATGGCGCTGATGGACGGCGCCGAGGATGTCCAGACCGCCGACCAGCGGATCGCCTCTTTCGTGGCCAGCTTCCCGCGCGACAAGGCCCACCGCTGGGTCCGCGACCTCGCCGCCGAAGTGCTGCATTTCACCGCGCCCGGCCGCTATCCGCTGATGACCCGCTGGATTTGGGATCAGAAGGTCTCGACCGGCAGCCTGCGCGAGATCTGGTTCGCCGACGACCCGGACAGCGCCAAGATCGAGGTCGGCGACGACTATCGCGCGTTCCGCGCCTTGAACGATGAACTGGAAGAGTTCCTCAAGGAGCAGGGCGTGTTCCGCGACCTGCCCTTCTACGTCGACCTACTGCTCGCCCATGTCTATTCGGCCTACATCAACGACCGTGGCGGCCAGTATCTGCGTTCCGAATTCGCCAACCCCGGCGACCCGATGACCCATACCCGCCGAATGCTCGGCCTCGATGCCGTCGATA
>JAKAJW010000231.1 GCA_021813645.1 Pseudomonadota bacterium
GGTGTCGAACAGCGGCTCGGGGAAGACCTTGCCCTCGACCCAGAAGATTTCCAGATCCTGCCGAGCGGCATGGAACACCTTCACCGTCGCCTGGTGGCGGAACAGGTCGTAGACCGGCTCCAGCGAAATTCCTTCGGCCAGCGGATCGACCAGCACCGCCTCGCCGGTCTTGCCCGGCAGCGCCATCTGGATCAGGCAGAGCTTGGACCAATAGGTCCGCTCGCGCAGGAATTCGGTATCGATCGTGACGTAGGGGGCTGCTTTGGCGGCTTCGCAGAAGCGGGCCAGCTCTTCGGTCGTTGTGATCAGGTTCATCCGGGTTCCGGCAGAAGATGGGCCACGGGGTCATCCCGCTCGCCCGCTATAGGTTCTGCGCGCCGGAAAGGAAAGCCCCTGGAACCTGCGACACGGCGGAAGCGGCAGGCCGCCCCGCCGGGCCGCCGAAACCGCCGAAGCCTCAGGGCAGGAAGACCGGACTGCGGTCGCCCGCCGCGAAGCGCCGCAGCACCGCGGGATAAAGCAGGTGCTCCTGCTCCAGCACCCGCGCGGCCAGGCTCTCGGCGCTGTCGCCGGCCAGCACCGGCACCCGCGCCTGACCGAGGATAGGCCCGGCGTCGAGCTCGGGCGTGACCTCGTGCACGGTGCAGCCGGCCTCGGCGTCGCCCGCGTCGAGCGCGCGCTGATGGGTGTGCAGGCCGGGGTATTTCGGCAGGAGCGAGGGATGGATGTTCAGCATCCGGCCCTCGAACCGGGCGATGAAGCCGGGCGTCAGGATCCGCATGAAGCCGGCAAGGCAGAGGATGTCGGGCTCCGCCGCCGCGAGCGGGCCGAGCAGCGCCGCCTCGAAGCCGGCGCGGTCGCCCTTGAACGGCCGATGGTCCACCGCGGCGGTCGGGATGCCCATCGCCGCCGCCTTGGCCAGACCGGCGGCGGCCGGATCGTTCGACAAGACCAGCACCGGCCGCGCCGGATGGTCGCCCGTCATCGACCGGGCGAGCGCCAGCATGTTCGACCCGCCGCCCGAAATCAGGATGGCGACTCGCTTCACAGAAGCTTGCCGGTGTAGCGGACCCCCTGCCCCGGCGTGACGGTGCCGAGCCGGCTCACCGTCTCGCCCGCCTCGGCCAAGAGCGCGGCCAGCGCCTCGGCCCGGTCGGCGGCGGCGACCACGACCATGCCGATGCCGGCGTTGAAGGTCTTCAGCAGCTCGGGCTCGGCGATCCCGGCGGTCTCGGCCAGCCAGCGGAACACCGGCGGCAGCGTCCAGGCGCCCAGGTCGATCGTCGCGCCCAGCCCCTCGGGCAGCACGCGCGGCAGATTCTCGGTCAAGCCGCCGCCGGTGATATGGGCGAGCCCATGCACCCCGCCCGCCCGGATCGCCGCCAGCGCCGGCTTCACGTAGAGCTTGGTCGGCGCCAGAAGCGCCGCGCCCAAGGCGCCGGGTCCGAAGGGCGAGGCCGCATCCCAGGACAGCCCCGCCAGCTCCACCACCTTGCGCACCAGCGAATAGCCGTTCGAATGCACCCCCGAGGAGGCCAGGCCCAAGAGCACGTCGCCCTCGGTCACGCCGGCCGGCAGATCGGCGCCCCGCTCCATCGCGCCCACCGCGAAGCCCGCCAGGTCGAAATCGCCGCCGTGATACATCCCCGGCATCTCGGCGGTCTCGCCACCGACCAGCGCGCAGCCCGAGGCGGCGCAGCCATCCGCGATCCCCTCGATGATCGCCGCCGCCTGGCCGACGTCGAGCCTGCCGGTGGCGAAATAGTCCAGAAACAGCAAGGGCTCGGCGCCCTGGCACACCAGGTCGTTGACACACATCGCCACCAGGTCGATGCCGATCGTCGCCACATTGCCGGTGTCGATGGCGATCCGCAGCTTGGTGCCGACGCCGTCGGTCGCGGCGACCAGGATCGGGTCGCGGTAGCCCGCGGCCTTCAGGTCGAAGAGCGCGCCGAAGCCGCCCAGCCCGGCCATCGTGCCGGGCCGCGCCGTGCGCTTGGCCGCCGGCTTGATCCGCTCGACCAGCGCATTGCCCGCGTCGATATCCACGCCCGCCTCGGCATAGGTCAGCCCGTTCTTGCCCGTCATCGCCCGCTCCCGCTGGTTTGCGACCGTCTAGGCGATTCCCGCCCCCCGCGCAACGCGGCCCTTGCCCTCGGCCGCCGCCGCCCTAGCATCGCCGCAAGAGCGGAGGCCGCGATGACCGACAGACCCGACTGCATCACCCATTGGCGCGCGATCGAGGCGTCCGCGCCCCGGCGCTATTCCGGCGACGACGAAGAGATGGAGATCGACGCGCCCTACGCGCCGTGGCTCGGGCTCGAACGGCTCGGCATCCACCATGTCCGCCTGCTGCCCGGCCACCGCACCTCCTACCCGCATGCCGAAAGCGCCGAGGAAGAGTTCGTCTATGTCCTCGAGGGCACGCCCGATGTCTGGCTCGACGGCGAGCTGCACCGGCTCGCCCCCGGCGAGGCGGTGGGCTTTCCGGCCGGCACCGGGCTCTGCCACAGCTTCCTCAACAACACCGAGGCCGAGGTGCGGCTCTTGGTGGTGGGCGAGCAGGCGAAACCCGAGGCCCGGATCCTCTACCCGCTGAACCCGGAGCGCCGGCCCCTGCGCAGCGACTGGTGGGAGGACGCGCCGAGGCGGCCGATGGGCGCGCACGACGGCCTGCCCGACAAGGTCCGGGCCTGGCGCGCCGGCGGCCCGAAACCCTGAACCGCCCCCGCCCCCCGCGCCGCGCCGCTTGACCGGCCCCTCCGCCGCGTCTAGGGAAGCCGTGCCGGGCCTGTAGCTCAATTGGTTAGAGCAGGGCGCTCATAACGCCTTGGTTGGGGGTTCGAGTCCCTCCGGGCCTACCACCTGCCCCGGCTTGGCCCTGACCGATCTGGGGTTGTTCTTCGGTTCGCGCCCTCCACCAGGCCCGAGCCGGCCGACGTATGCCGGCAATCCGCAGTCGAACCAGCGCGGACCGCCGCGGCAAACCGGTTCGGTCGGCCGCGGCGCCCACCGTCAGGCCGAGGCGACGGCCAGTTCCGTCATCATGCCGGTCTGCAGGTGGAACATGTGGTGGCAATGCAGCATCCAGGAGGCCGCCTCGCCCGCGTCGAAGGCGATTGTCACCGCGGCCATCGGCGGCACATGCACCGTATCGCGCAGCGCGCCGAGGAAACGAGTGCCGTTCAGCGCGACCACCTGGAACACGTGGCCATGCAAGTGCATCGGATGCGCCATCATCGACATGTTGTGGAAGGTCAGTTCGACCCGCTGGCCGCTCGTCACGGCAACCGGAACGTGGTCGGCCCAGGTGCGGCCGTCGATCGTCCAGACATAGGGCTGCATCGAACCCGAAAGCATTATCGTCTGTGCGTGATCCACCGGACGGACGGCCAGCGGGTTCGCCGCCCGAAGTCCGCCCTCCTGCGCCAGGTTGGCCGAGAAGGCCGGCGCCTCCGCTTCGGACTGGACGTTGATCTTCGTGACCGGAGCCCCCGGCGACGCGAGGACGATCCCCGAGCGCTCGCGCGTGCCCTCGCGCAGGGCGAGGATCGGAAAGGCACCCGGGCCCGGCAGGTCGATCAGCAGATCCGCCCGCTGGGCCATCGCGAGCCCGAAGCGGCGCAGCGCCACCGGCCGCACCGGCTCGCCGTCGACCGCCACGAGCTGGCCGGAAAGCCCGCCGAGATCGAG
>JAKAJW010000371.1 GCA_021813645.1 Pseudomonadota bacterium
GCAAGACCACCTTGACCGAGAAACTGTGCCGCGCGCTGTCGCCACAATATTCGGTGGGTGTCATCACGAACGACATCTATACCAGGGAAGACGCTGAATATCTGATGCGGGCGCAGGCCCTGCCGGTGGAGCGGATTCGGGGCGTCGAGACCGGCGGCTGTCCGCACACCGCGATCCGCGAGGACGCCTCGATCAACCTGGCTGCGGTGGCCGATCTACGCGCCAAGATCCCGGATCTCGACGTGATCTTGATCGAGTCGGGCGGCGACAATCTGGCCGCCACCTTCAGCCCGGAACTGGCCGATCTGACGATCTACGTGATCGACACCGCGGCTGGCCAGGACATTCCGCGCAAGAAGGGACCGGGGCTCCTGCGCTCTGACCTTTTGGTGGTGAACAAGACCGACCTCGCTCCGCATGTCGGCGTCGATCCGGTCCAGCTCGAGGCGGACACCCGCGCGGCGCGCGGCGCGCGGCCCTATGTGATGGCGAGCCTGCGCCAGGGCCATGGGGTGGAGGACGTGGTGGCTTTTCTTCAGGCCGCCGGCGGGCTCTGATCCGGCGCGGCCGTTTCCGGCTCGCATTGGCGCCGCGCCAGCAACTCGGCCTCGAGTTCGCCTTGCCGGTTGCGGAAATGCGTCGCCGACCCGACCCGTTCAAGGACGTTGCGGCACAGCATCGCCGCCAGATGGGGACGTTCCGCCGCGTCGAGCCGGTCGAGTAGTCGGCGCAGATAGGGAAGGTGATCACGCCGCGCGCGGAAGAGTTGCCAGAAGACCGAGGCCGTTAGCCGGCCCTGGCCGGCCGCTTCGATCAGCTTGGCGAGGATGCCGATCTCTCCGAGCGCGGTCTCGATCTCGCCGCCGAGATTGGGGCAGGGAAGCTTGGTCACAAAGGGTCTTGTGAAGAGCGCGGCATGCATCGAGTCGAGCGTCTGCGCGGGATCGTAGATCAGGAAGACCTCGCCGGCGCCCTCGACCATCTCCGGGGCATAGCCGTAGCGGTCCGCGAAATCGAGCCTGCGTTGCCCGAAGTGCCGGCGATCCCAAGGGGTTATGCGGGCGTCGAGCGTAGCGAAAGGTTGGATCGCCAGGACGGTGGCCCCGGGCGCGGTGACCGAAAAAGCCGCTGCGGCATAGCCGGCCATCCCGGCGCCATAGAAGACGACGCGGTCGAAATCTTCGAAAAAGGCATCGTCGACCAGCCGGTCGAAATAGCCATAGACGGCAGGATCGCGATACCAGGTCTCGCCATCGGCGATCAGGCAGAGATGCGACCAGCCGACCGTCTTGGCCAGGCCGTAGCCCATCGGCATCTGATCGTCCCTTGCGCGGCATTCCGCGACCGTCTCGAAAGTCACGAGCAGGGTCGGGCTGTCATCCAGAAAGAAGGCGCTGTGGCGCTGGCCGACCGGCTGAAAGTAACCAAGGTCCTCGCCGATCGCGTCGATCCGCTGGAACCATTCCTCTCGGGATGTCACGGGCTTTGCGTCGCACAAGCTGACGTCTTTGTTCATCGTGTCCTGCTTTCTTGATCCCTGGGGCGGACCCTGGCCGGGCGGCGTGGCATCACTTTGCGGGCATTGCGGCAACTCTGCGGAATCGTGGGCGGGCCGGTCAACACTATGTCTTCTACCTTACCCTTTCGTGCCAAGGTTCGCCCGCAGGGCATGGCCGAGCAGCGGCGCGGCTTCGGCGGCGGTCAGGGTGCGCGATGGCGGGGTCATCAGCAGGCGGCCGAACAGCGCGCGCCAGGGTTCCTCGGCCATCAATTCGACGAATCGGCTCCGGCGCCAGGCGACGGCGGCCTGGTGAAGCCGGTAAAGGTCTGAATCCGCGTGCAATTCAGCCAGGAGCGCCGCACGAGGAGCCTGCAAGGCCAGGCCGCTGTCATCCGCGACGCTGGCGAAGTTCCGTTCCACCCAATAGCTCATGTCGAAGGTGGAGGCCTCGCGGTTGGCCCGGCCGCGGTCGCATTTCACGATGTAGCTTTCCATTGCGCCGAGCGGGTAGTGGTTGAGCTGCGCCAGCTGGAAATTGTCCTGCCGCGGGTCGGAGAAAACCCGCGCGCCGAGGTAGCTTTCGGGCAGGCGGCGGCCCGCCCCGTCGAACCAGGCCTGTGCCGCGGTTCGGGTCGGATCGGGGCTGCGGGGACGGTGGACGCCGAGCTTGCGAAAGGAATTGTCGTTGCGGAACAGGGTCTTGAACACGGCGGCCCACCAGGGCCAAGCGAAGACCGCAGGGGCCGCGCGGCGGAAGGTTTCGGTGATGGGCCGGTCTTCGAAGGTGACGACGCCGGCATTGCCGAAGAGCCGCCAGGTGAGGGTGATGGCAGTGGCTTCGGGCAGGGCGGCGAGCAGCGCTGACACGCTGTGATCGCCGATCTTGACGGCGACGAATTCGTCGATGTCGCAGACCAGCACCCAATCGGCGGCGGCTTTCAGCGGGTGACGGTCGGCGGCCTTGAGCGCGGCCCATTGCGGCCCCTCGGGGTGAGGCCCCGGATTGCGGACATGGGTGAGCCAGCCCATCGCCTGCAGCCGGTCCAGCATGGCGTCGGTGCCGTCGGTGCAATCGTTTGAAAAGACGAGCACATCGGTGAAGCCGGCGGCGCGGTGATGGGCGAGCCATTCCAGCAGGAAGGCCCCCTCGTTCTTTACGGTCAGAATGGCCAAGACGCGCATGCCGCCACCCTGCCCGGCCGGGGGGCAAGCTGCAAGGGCCGTTCCGGGCGGGGCTGTAAAGGAAGCCCTAACGCGGCGTGCCGCCGCCGCGCCGCCGGGCGGCGATACCTGGGCTAACGCCTTGGGGAAGCATGAAAAACGCCATACCGATTTGGCACCGATTTCGCACCGATTTCACACCGACGTTGCACCGTTCCGGTATCCGGCGTTGCCGGCCGTCAGGCGCGGCTCAGCGCCGGGCCAGTGCCGCGGTCAGCGCGCCCATGCCGATCAGCGCGGTACCGCCGGTGCGGCCCATCCAGCGCAACACGGCAGGGCGGCGGATGCGGGCGCGCAGCCGGTCGGCCAACAGCGCATAGCCGAGCGCATTCAGCGTGGCGAGGCCCACGAAGGTCGCGATCAGCGTGGCGAATTGGGGGCCGAGCGGCTGGGCCGGGCGGAGGAACTGCGGCACGAAGGCGATGAAGAAGGCGATCGACTTGGGATTCAGCGCCGTCACCGTCGCCGCGTGGAGGTAGATGGCGCGGGCCGCCTTCGGCGCCGGCGCGGCGAGGTCGCCGAGGTGCGGCGGGCTGCGCCAGAGCTTCACGCCGAGAAAGACCAGATAGACGGCGCCGATCCATTTCAGCACGGTGAAGATCTCGGCCGAGGCCAGCACTAAGGCGCCGAGGCCCAGCAGCGAGGCGGTCATCGCGATGAAGTCGCCGGTGGCAACGCCGAGCGCCATGGCGAGCGCGACGCGTCGGCCCTGGGTTAGCGAATAGGAGATCACGAGCAGGATCGTCGGCCCCGGGATCATCAGGAGCACGGAGGCGGCGGCGACGAAGGCAAGCCAGAGGGCGGGATCCATGGGCGGTGTTCCTTTGCCGCGGAGGGAGGCACGGCGGGCTGGGGCAAGTCAAGCTGGTGCAAGTCAGGCGGGGGCAAGTCAGGCGGGGGAGGTCCGCGCGGGCGAGGCGGCCCCGGCCCGGGGGGCAGGGCGCGCCGCGCCGCCGGGCCGACGCC
>JAKAJW010000179.1 GCA_021813645.1 Pseudomonadota bacterium
CGGTGCAGGGGCTCGGGCTCGACCGGCCGCGGATCATGGGCATCCTGAACGTGACGCCCGACAGTTTTTCCGACGGCGGGGCGCATTTCGATCCGGCGGCGGCGCTGGCCCAGGCACGGGCGCTGCAGGCGGCCGGGGCGGAGATCCTCGACATCGGCGGCGAAAGCACGAGACCCGGCGCGGCCGAGGTGCCGCTGGCCGAGGAGGCGCGGCGGGTGGCGCCGGTGATCGCCGCGCTGCGGGCCGCGGGCGAGGCGGTGCCGATCTCGGTCGACACCCGCAAGGCCGCCGTCGCGCAGGCGGCGCTGGCGGCCGGGGCGGGGCTGGTCAACGATGTCTCGGCGATGGAATTCGACCCGGCGATGGCCGGACTGGTGGCGCGGACCGGGGCCGAGATCTGCCTGATGCATGCGCAGGGCCGGCCGGAGACGATGCAGGCCGATCCCCGCTACGACGACGTGCTGCTCGATGTCTACGACGCGCTGGCCGCGCGGGTCGCGGCGGCCGAGGCGGCCGGGATCGCGCGGGCGCGGATCGTGGTCGATCCCGGTATCGGCTTCGGCAAGACGCAGGAGCATAATCTGGCGCTGCTCGGCCGGCTGTCGCTGTTCCACGGGCTGGGCTGTGCGCTGCTGCTCGGGGTGTCGCGCAAGCGCTTCATCGGCACGATCGGCGATGCCCCGGAGCCGACGGCGCGGGCGCCCGGCTCGCTGGCCGTGGGGCTGGCCGGGGTGGCGCAGGGGGCGCAGATTCTCAGGGTGCATGATGTGGTGGAGACGCGTCAGGGGCTGCGGCTCTGGCAGCGGGTCGCCGCCGGACAGGAGATGGTATGAGCAAACGGTTGTTCGGCACGGACGGGGTGCGGGGGCGGGCCAACAGCTACCCGATGACGGCGGAGATGGCGCTGAAGCTCGGCGCGGCGGCGGGGGAGTTCTTCCGCTCGGACGGGCGCAACGGCCACCGCGTGGTGATCGGCAAGGACACCCGCCGCTCCGGCTATATGCTGGAGACGGCGCTGACGGCGGGGCTGACCTCGACGGGGATGAACGTGCTGCTGCTCGGCCCGGTGCCGACCCCGGCGGTGGGCTATCTGACGCGTTCGATGCGGGCCGATCTGGGGATCATGATCTCGGCCTCGCACAATCCCTATCAGGACAACGGCATCAAGTTCTTCGGGCCGGACGGCTTCAAGCTGTCGGATGCCGCCGAGGACCGGATCGAGGCGATCGTCGCGGGCGCGCCGCCGCTGGCCGAGCCGGAGCGGATCGGCTCGGCCCGGCGGATCGACGACGGACGCGGGCGCTACGTCGAATACGTCAAGACCACCTTCCCGGGGCGCGGCGCGCTCGGCGGGCTGAAGGTGGTGATCGATTGCGCCCATGGCGCGGCCTATCGCGCGGCGCCAGAGGCGCTGTGGGAGCTGGGCGCCGAAGTGGTGGCGATGGGCACGGCGCCGAACGGTTTCAACATCAACGCCGGCTGCGGCTCCACCCATCCCGAGGCCTGTGCCGAACGGGTTCTGGCGGAGGGCGCCGACCTCGGCATCACGCTCGACGGCGACGCCGACCGGGTGATGATCGTCGACGAGACCGGCGCGGTGGCCGACGGCGATCAGATCATGGCGCTGTTCGCCGCCCGCTGGGCCGCCGAGGGCCGGCTGAACGAGAACGTGCTGGTGGCCACGGTGATGTCGAACCTGGGGCTGGAACGCTATCTTGGCGGCCACGGCATCCGGCTGGAGCGGACGCCGGTGGGCGATCGCTATGTGGTCGAGGCGATGCGGCGCGGCGGCTGGAACCTCGGCGGCGAACAGTCCGGCCATATCGTGATGACCGATTTCGCCACCACCGGCGACGGGCTGATCGCTGGGCTGCAGTTCCTCGGCGAGATGGCGCGGACCGGTCGGCGGGCCTCGGAACTGGTGCATTCCTTCGACCGGGTGCCGCAACTGCTGAAGAACGTGCGCTACGGCGCCGGCAAGGAGCCGCTCGGCGCGCCCGAGGTGCAGGCGGTGATCGCCACCCAGGAGGCACGGCTGAACGGCTGCGGCCGGCTGGTGATCCGCAAGTCGGGCACCGAGCCGCTGGTGCGGGTGATGGCCGAATGCACCGACGAGGCCCTGCTGGCCGCGGTGGTGGGCGAGATCGTGGCCGAGATCGAGGCGCGGTTCTAGGCAGAGGGGGCCGGGTCGAGGTGCCCGGCGCCGTCACTTCGTGGCGCGGGCCAGGCGCTGCACGGCCGGGCTGGCGATGATCTCGCCGTGATTGGCGAAGGCCTCGTGGTTCTTCTCGATCGAGCCGAGGTCGTAGAGGTAGTTCACCATCACGCCCCAGGCGCTTTTCAGCCCGTTCGGGCTTGGGTCGGCGCCCAGGTGGATGCGTTCGAGCCGGGCGCCGTTGCCGAGGTGGAAGCGGGCGACCGGATCGCGTGCGCCGGTGCCGGGGCCGTCGGGCAGCGCCAGGTAGCGCGCGGCGAGCCCGGCCAGCGCCGGATCGGTCGAGGCCTCGGGCGTGGTGCCGAGGCGGGCGACCAGCGCGGCCTGCGCCGCGGTGAGCCGGGGGGCCTCGCGGCTGGCCTCGGCCTCGGCCCAGCGGCGCAGGCCGGGGACCGGCGAGAGGGTGACGAAGGTGGTCAGCGTGTCGAAGTCGCGGCGCAGCTCCTCCACCACCTGCTTGATGAGGAAGTTGCCGAAGGAGATGCCGCGCAGCCCCTCCTGGCAGTTCGAGATCGAATAGAAGACCGCCGTGGTCGCCGCCTCCGGGCGCAGCCGGGGGCGGTCTTCGGCCAGGATGGCGGGGATGTTGGTCGGGATCGCGTCGGTCAGCGCGACCTCGACGAAGATCAACGGATCGTGGCGCATGGCCGGGTGGAAGAAGGCATAGAGCCGGCGGTCCGGCGCGGCGACGCGGCGGCGCAGGTCGTCCCAGCCGCGGATCTCGTGCACCGCCTCGTAAGCGATGATTTTTTCGAGGATTTCCGCCGGGGTCGACCAGTCGATCTGGCGCAGTTCCAGGAACCCGCGGTTGAACCAGGAGGCGAAGAGATGGCGGAAGTCGCCGTCGAGCGCGGCCAGTTCGGGGCTGTCCTTGAGGAAGGTCAGCAGCTCGGCGCGCAGCCGCACCAGCGCGGCGGTGCCGCCCGGGGTGCGGTTCAGCCGCCGGATCAGCTCTTGGCTGGCGGGTTCGGAGGCGGCATGCAGCGCGCGCAGGCTGGCCGGGCCGGGCTTGGCCTGATAGGCGGCGAAGGCCTCGGCCAGCCGGCTCTCGTCCGGGCCGAAGCGGGCCAGCAGCTCGATCAGGAAGGCGCGTTTCTGCGCCGGGTCGAGCGCGGCGATGCGGTCGAGGATCGAGCCGGCCAGCGCCAGGCTGGTCGCCTCGCCGCGGCCGGCGACCAACTCGGCGCAGAGATCGGCCAGCGGGGTGCGGTCGGTCTGGGCCGAAAGCCCCCGGCCGATGACGGCGACGCGGGTGAGCAGGTCGGCGAGGAAGCTGGGCGTCATGTCCATGAGGGGCCTCCGGCTGGCGGTTCGGACCCTGCCACTATGCCGGTCGGCGCCGGCGGTTGTCCATCGCTTCGCGGCGACCGGATGGGGCGGGGCGCACACGATCGCGCGCGGCACGGGGGAGGCCGCCGGGGAGATCGG
>JAKAJW010000156.1 GCA_021813645.1 Pseudomonadota bacterium
GCTCGGCCGCGGGGGCCGGCTGCACCTCGGGGCTGGGCGCGGGTTGCAGCGCATCGCCCAGCGTCACGGCGTCATCGGCCCTGGCCACCGCCAGCGGGGCCGCGGGTTCTGCGACAGGCGCAGGTGCGGGCGCGGCCTCGACCGGTGCCGCTTCGGCGAACGGCTCTGCGACCTGTTCTGCCACCTGTTCTGCGGCCGGGGCCTCGGCGGTCTCTGCCTCGGCCTTGGGCTTGCGGCGGCTGCGCGGCTTGCGGGCGGGTTTCGCCTCGGCCTCGGGCGCAGCCTCTGGCGCGGCTTCCACCACCGCTTCGGGCGCGGCTTCGGCGGCCTCGGCCGGGGCGTCGCCGCCCTCGGTGCCGGCCTTGGGCTTGCGGCTGCGGGTGCGGCGGCGGGCCGGTTTCGCAGCGGCGTCGGCCTCGGCGGCAGGCGCGGCCGCGTCCGTCACGGCTTCCGCCGCGGCATCGGATGCGGCCTCGGCCGGGGCGGGCGCGGCCTCGTCGGCCTCGTCGTCGCCCTCGCCCTCGCCCTCGTCGTCACCGCCCTGCGCCTCGGCGCCGGCCGCGCCCTGCGCCCCGTTGCCCTTCCGCCGCCGCCGACGGCGCCGCTTCTTCTTGGGGCCGTTCGGGGATTCGGCGGCGGCAGGCTCGGCCGGGGCCTGAACCTCGGCGGCCTCTTCCACCTCGTCCTCTTCGACCTCGATCTCGTCTTCCTCGACCAGATCGTCCATCACCGACGTGTCGATCGAGACCACCTGCGGCGGCTCGGGCACCACGCGGGTGGCGGTCTTGAACTTCTCGATCACGAAATCGGGCGAGATCAGGCTGGGGTCGGCCTCGATGCGGATCGACATGCCGTAGCGCTGCTCGATCTGGGCCACATGCTCGCGCTTCTGGTTCATCAGGAAGTTCACGATCGCGACCGGCGCCTTCAGCAGCACCTCGCGCGAGCGCTTGCGCGTGCCCTCTTCCTCGAGCTGGCGCAGGATCGACAGCGCAAGGCTGTCATCCGACCGGATGAGGCCCGTGCCATGGCAATGCGGGCAGGGCGCGGTCGTCGCCTCCAGCATCCCCGGACGCAGGCGCTGGCGGCTCATCTCCAGCAGCCCGAAGCCCGAGATCCGGCCCACCTGGATGCGGGCGCGGTCGGTTTTCAGCTTGTCCTTCAGGCGCTTTTCAACCGCAAGGTTGTTGCGCCGCTCTTCCATGTCGATGAAGTCGATGACGATCAGCCCGGCCAGGTCGCGCAGGCGCAACTGACGGGCGATTTCCTCGGCCGCTTCGATGTTGGTCTTGAGCGCGGTCTCCTCGATCGAGCCTTCCTTGGTGGCCCGCCCCGAGTTCACGTCGATCGCCACCAGCGCCTCGGTGACGCCGATCACGATGTACCCGCCGGATCTGAGCTGGACCACCGGGTTGAACATGGCCGACAGGTAGCTTTCCACCTGATAGCGCGCGAACAGCGGCATCTGATCGGTGTAGGGCTGCACCACCTTGGCGTGGCTGGGCATGATCATCTTCATGAAATCCTTGGCGGTGCGGTAGCCCGCGTCGCCTTCCACCAGGATTTCCTCGATCTCGCGGCTGTAGAGGTCGCGGATCGAACGCTTGATCAGGTTGCCTTCCTCGTAGATCGGGGCGGGCGCGATGGATTTCAGCGTCAGGTCGCGGATCTGTTCCCACAGCCGCATCAGGTATTCGTAGTCGCGCTTGATCTCGGCCTTGGTGCGCTTGGCGCCCGCGGTGCGGATGATGAGCCCGGCGCCTTCCGGCACCTCGATCTCGCTGGCGATTTCCTTCAGCTTCTTGCGGTCGGCGGCCTGGGTGATCTTGCGACTGATCCCGCCCCCGCGCGCGGTGTTCGGCATCAGCACGCAGTAGCGGCCTGCCAGCGACAGATAGGTCGTCAGCGCCGCACCCTTGTTGCCGCGTTCTTCCTTCACCACCTGGACCAGCATGATCTGCCGGACCTTGATGACTTCCTGGATCTTGTAGCGGCGCGGCCGCGGCTTGCGCGGCTGGCGGATTTCCTCGGCCACGTCCTCTTCGGCGATCGATTCGATCTCGTCATCGGTGTCCGAGGCGTGATCCACCGCGCGGTAGCGCCGCTCGCGGCGTTCCTCGCCCGCATCATCGGCGGCCGCGTCATGGCCGTGGTCATGGCCGTGATCGTGGTCATGGCCGGCTGCGTCCGGCGCGGCGTCGGGCGCAGCGCCTTCGACGGCCGCCGGGGCGGCATCGTACAGCGCATCCGCGCCGCGATCCTCGCCCAGATCGACAACCTCCATGCTGTCGACCTCCTGGTTCAGCACGGCATCGTTGTCGGCGGCCTCTTCGGCCTGCGCCTTGGACCTGCCGCGCCCGCCGTCGCGGCGCGGACGCTCGCGGCCCTCGTCATCTTCCATCGCGCGGGCATAGGCGCGCTCTTCTTCCAACAGCGCCCGGCGGTCGGCGACCGGGATCTGGTAGTAGTCGGGATGGATTTCCGAGAAGGCAAGGAAGCCGTGACGGTTCCCGCCGTAATCGACGAAGGCCGCCTGAAGCGAAGGTTCTACCCGCGTGACCTTGGCGAGGTAGATGTTGCCGGCGAGTTGCCGCTTGTTGACGGTTTCAAAATCGAACTCCTCGACCTTGTTTCCGTCCACGACCACGACCCGGGTTTCCTCCGGGTGGGTGGCATCGATAAGCATCTTGGTTGACATGGGATTCCATTGCGCCTGCCCGGCGGCAGGCCCGCGCGGACGGATCCGGGCGGGCGGCTGACGGATGACAGGCGGCTTGTTCGGGCGTGGTGCTGCGCGGATGAGAGGCACGAAGTGACGCCGGGCTGCCCATTCGGGCGTCCCACACGCGGCTCCGGCAGATCAGTGCAGTCCATCGCGGTTGTTCCAGGGCGCCGCAGGCGGCACCCGTCCTATCAGCCCGCACCGTTACCGACCGGTCGGGCAATCTCTGGCCTTGCGGCCTCTCGACCGATGGACGCGGCTGCCGGGGCAACATGCCCCCCGCCCGGGTCCACGGCGAAACTGACGCGGCGGGTCCTGTTCGGCAACATAGACCCCCGTCTGGTGACATTAGCGGGTGGGTTGTGCAAAAGACAATGGGGATTCGTCGGCGCCAATCGGCGCGGCGTCATCCGCCGGGCAGCACAAGTTCTGCCGCCACCACCAGAGCGGCCACACCCAGCAGGGTTGCCACCGGCAACAGGTAGATCGGCAACCGCTGAACAAAGCCCTTGCGCCGGAAGCATTTGCCGCAGATTGGCGAAAACAGGCGCGTGTCGTGCCCGCAATTGCGGCACCGGACGCCGCGCAAATCCCAAAGTCGGATCATTCAAGCGCCCCGGATCGGTTCAAGAAATCGTCCCAATGTCATCACTCAAATCGGTTCGGGGTCAGAGTCTACGGGGTTTTGCGCGGATGTCCACCACCGCGCCCCGCAGCCGGGCGGGCCCGCGCCGGGGGCCTGGCCCCGACGCGATTCGCCCTGGAGTTGTATCGCCGGCCAGACTGCGCCGCCGACGTCGACCCCGCGCGCCTCAGACGTAATCCGCTCGGCTCAGCCCGTACTTCGCCATCTTCTCGTTCAGCGTCCGCCGCGGCAGGCACAGCTCCTCCATCA
>JAKAJW010000208.1 GCA_021813645.1 Pseudomonadota bacterium
GACTGGCAGGTCGCCCGCACCGTGGCGACCCGGCTCGGCCGCGGCGGCGTGCCCTGCCAGCCCCGCCCGGCCGGCCAGATCAAGCTCGCCATCGACTTCCAGGGCCCGACGCTCGACGGCCTCACCCAGGCCTCCGGCGTCAAGCCCGAGGTCACCTCGCCGCCCGGCGTCGAGATCGTCAATCCCTATGTGCTGCCCGTGGTCGGCACCAAGCGTTGGCGGCTGATCTTCGACGTGAAGGCCCCGGCCAGCACCGAGACGACCGATATCCGCGCCTTCCTGTCGCTGAAGGGCAAGCCGCTGACCGAAACCTGGCTCGGCCAACTCCACCCGCAGCAGATCCTGCGCTGGGGCAAGCACTAGACCCCAGCGAAACCGCGAAACAAAAAGGGCCGGCACTGCCGGCCCTTTCCCTTTGCCCCGCGGCTCTCGCGTCCGCCCGACGGCCCCCGCGGCCTCCCGGAACCGCGCCGGCAGCGCCGCCCTCAGGGGGCGCTTTCCTCGACCACCACCAGATCGCGCTCGGCCGCGCCCTTGGCATGGGCCAGCGCCGCCTGATACTCGGGCGAGTTGTAGCAGGCCACCGCGGCCTCGACGCTCGGGAACCGCGCCACCACGTTGCGCGCCCGGTCGGTGCCTTCCAGCTGCACATAGCGGCCGCCGCGGGCCAGGAAGACCCCGCCATGGGCGGCGATCGCCGGGCCGGCCAGCTTGGCGTAGCGGCCATAGGCCTCGGCATCCGTCACCGTCACATGGGCAATCCACAAAGCGCTCATCTCACCCTCCGATCACGGCTTCCGCCGCCTTGATGGCCGCCTCGGCCTGGGCGATCTCCGCGCCGCCGCCCTGCGCCAGGTCCGGCCGTCCGCCGCCGCCCTTGCCGCCCATCGCTTCGGCCGCCGCCTTCACCAGCGCCACCGCCGAAAGCCGGCCGGTCAGATCCGCCGTCACCCCCGCCGCCACCGCCGGCCGCGCCCCGGTATCGGCGATCAACAGCACCGCGCCGGAGCCGAGCCGCGCCTTCATCTCGTCGATCAACGCCGGCAGGTCCTTGCCGGAGACGCCCGACAGCACCTGGGCCACGAATTTCACCCCGGCGATCTCGCGCGCCTCGGTCTCCTTGGCGCCGCCGCCGCCCATGGCAAGCTCGCGGCGCAGCTGCGCCACCTCGTTCTGCAGCGCCTTGCGCTCGTCCAACAGCGCCTTGACCCGCTCGGCCAGCTCCGCCGCCGGCGCCTTGACGACACCCGCCACCTCGGCCAGCCGCTTGCGCTCCTCGGCGAGCCAGGCCAGCGCCCCCTCGCCGGTCAGCGCCTCGATCCGCCGCACCCCGGCACTCGACGCGGAATCGCTCAGCAGCACGCACAGCCCGATCTCGCCCAGCCGGCCGACATGGGTGCCGCCGCAGAGCTCCAGCGAATAGGTCTGCCCGTCGAGCCCCTTGCCGGAGCCCTCCTGCACCCCCATCGAGACGACCCGCACCTCGTCGCCGTATTTCTCGCCGAACAGCGCCTGGGCGCCGATCGCCCGGGCGTCGTCCGGCGTCATGATCCGCGTTTCCACCGGCCCGTTCTGCCGGATCATCGCGTTCACCTGGCCCTCGATCGCCGCCATTTCCTCGGGGCTCACCGCCTTGGCATGGCTGAAGTCGAAGCGCAGCCGGTCGGGCGCGTTGAGGCTGCCGCGCTGTGCGATATGGGCGCCGAGCACTTCGCGCAGCGCCTCGTTCAACAGATGGGTCGCCGAGTGGTTGGCCCGGATCGCCCTACGCCGGGCGTGATCCACCTCCAGCGCGGCGCCCTGGCCGGGCAGCAGCTTGCCCTCGGTCACCTCGGCGAAATGGATGAACACGCCCTGGCTCTTGCGGGTGTCGGTGATCCGCGCCCGGCCGGTGTCGGTGGCCAACGTGCCGCTGTCGCCGACCTGGCCGCCGGCCTCGGCATAAAACGGCGTCTGGTTCAGCACCACCTGCACCGCCTCGCCGGCACCGGCCTCGGCGACCCGCGCGCCCTCCTTGACCAGGGCCAGCACCTGTCCCTCGGCCCGCTCGGTGTCATAGCCGAGGAATTCGGTCGCCCCGGTCGCCTCGGCGATGTCGAACCAGATCGCCGCGTCCTTGGTTTCGCCCGAACCGGACCAGGAGGCGCGCGCCTTGGCCTTCTGCGCCGCCATCGCCGCCTCGAAACCGGAGACGTCCACCGTCCGGCCCTTCTCGCGTAGCGCGTCCTGCGTCAGGTCGAGCGGGAAGCCGTAGGTGTCGTAGAGCCGGAACGCCGCCTCGCCCGGCAGCGCCGCGCCCTCGCCCAGCCGGCCGAGTTCGTCGTCGAGCAGCCGCAGCCCGCGCTCCAGCGTCTGCTTGAAGCGGGTTTCCTCCAGCTTCAGCGTCTCCTCGATCAGCGCCTGCGCCCGGCCGAGTTCGGGATAGGCCGTGCCCATCTGCCGCACCAGCGCCGGCACCAGCCGGTGCATCACCGGATCCTTGGCGCCCAGCAGATGCGCATGCCGCATCGCCCGCCGCATGATCCGCCGCAGCACATAGCCGCGCCCCTCGTTCGAAGGCATCACCCCATCGGCGATCAGGAAGGAGGTGGAACGCAGATGGTCGGCGATCACCCGGTGGTGGATCCGCCCCGGCCCGTCCGGATCGGCCGAGGTGGCATGCGCCGAGGCCTCGATCAGGCTGCGCATCAGATCGGTGTCGTAATTGTCGTGCTTGCCCTGCAAGAGCGCGCCGATCCGCTCCAGCCCCATGCCGGTGTCGATCGACTGCCGCGGCAGGTCCTCGCGCGTGCCGTCCTCGAACTGCTCGTATTGCATGAAGACGAGGTTCCAGATCTCGATGAACCGGTCGCCGTCCTCATCCGGGCTGCCGGGCGGGCCGCCGGGGATGCCCGGGCCGTGGTCGAAGAAGATCTCGGTGCAGGGGCCGCAGGGGCCGGTCGGCCCCATCATCCAGAAATTGTCGTTGGTCGGGATGCGGATGATCCGCTCCTCGGGCAGGCCGGCCACCTTCTTCCAGATCGCCGCCGCCTCGTCGTCGGTGTGATAGACGGTGACCAGCAGCTTGTCCTTCGGAATGCCGAAATCCTTGGTCAGCAACTCCCAGGCGAAGGGGATCGCGCTTTCCTTGAAATAGTCGCCGAAGCTGAAATTGCCCAACATCTCGAAGAAGGTGTGGTGGCGCGCGGTATAGCCCACATTGTCGAGATCGTTGTGCTTGCCGCCGGCGCGCACGCATTTCTGCGCCGTGGTGGCGCGGCGATAGTCGCGGTGCTCGACGCCGGTGAAGACGTTCTTGAACTGCACCATGCCCGAGTTGGTGAACATCAGCGTCGGATCGTTGCGCGGCACCAGCGGGCTGGAGGCGACGGCGGTATGACCGTTCCGCACGAAGAAATCGAGGAAGGTGGAGCGGATATCGTTCAGAGACGGCATGGTCGACGGGCCTCATGGGGCAGGGAACGCCCAGCATTTAGCCATCTGCGCGGGGCCTGTCCACCGGAAGCGGCGGCAACCGCCCTCAGCCTTGCCGCCCTCGCGGGAAACGGCTACAGACGCCGCCTTCCACAGAGAGAGGACCGCCGCCATGGCCGATTGCGCACTCGCCGTCGATTTC
>JAKAJW010000061.1 GCA_021813645.1 Pseudomonadota bacterium
CCGGATCGCGCAGGCGGTCGGCATGGATACGGTGGCGAAATATGCCGAGCGGTTCGGGGTTTACGACCCGATGCAGCCCTATCTGGCGAACTCGCTCGGCTCGCAGGAGACCTCGCTCTACAAGTTGGTGACGGCCTATGCCGAGATCGCCAACGGCGGCCAGAAGATCGAGCCGACGCTGGTCGACCGGGTGCAGGACCGTTTCGGCAAGACGATCTATACCCATGACGACCGCAGCTGCACCGATTGCTCGGTGGAGTCGCTGCCCCCCGGCCAGGGCCCGCAGATCGTCGCGCATCGCGAGCAGATCATCGACCCGATCACCGATTACGAGTTGATCTCGATGATGCAGGGCGTGGTGCAGCGCGGCACCGCCGCCGGCGTGGTGAACCTGCCGGTGCCGGTCGCCGGCAAGACCGGCACCACCAACGGGCCGAAGGATGTCTGGTTCACCGGCTTCACCTCGAATCTGGTGGCGGGATGCTACATGGGCTTCGACACGCCGCGCGACCTGGGTGGGGCCGCCTATGGCGCGACGATGTGCGGCCCGGTGTTCCAAGAATTCATGACCCAGGCGATCAAGAAATACGGCGGCAGCGCCTTCAAGGTTCCGCCGGGCGGCCATTTCATCAACATCGACCGCTGGACCGGTATGCCGGTGGCGGCCAATGCGGCCGGGCCGAACGTGCAGCCGGAATATTTCCGCGATGGCGAGCAGCCGGTGTTCGGCATGGCCGGCGCGGTCGACGGCGGCTTCGCGATGGGGTCGAACCTTCCGATGTTCACCCCCGGCGAAACCGATCCGACCGCCCGCAACGACGTGACGATCACCAATTCCTCCGGCCAGACGACGGTGATCCCCGGCAAGGCGAACCTGGGAACGGTCAGCTCGGGCGGGCTCTACTGAGCTTGCCCAGGCCGGGCGGAGGCGGTATCAGGGCCGCCTGACGAAGCCTGGGGGTGTCCATGCGCGCCGAGATGCAGAATGTGGTGGAAGCGATCCAGAAATCGCTCGACTTGCTGGCCCAGCGGATGGACTGGGAGACGGCGCCGCATCGGCTGGAGGAATTCAACGCGCTGATCGAGGCGGGCGACATCTGGTCGGATCCAGCCAAGGCGCAGAAGCTGATGCGCGAACGGCAGATGCTGATGGACGCGGTGGAGACCTACAAGTCGATCAGCGCCGAACTGGCGGACAACACCGGGTTGATCGAGCTCGGCGAGGCCGAGGGCGACGAAGAGGTCGTGGCCGAGGCCGAGGCGGCGCTGAAGGCGCTGCAGGAGCGGGCCGCGCAGAAGGAACTGGAGGCGCTGCTGGACGGCGAGGCGGACGGCAACGACACCTTCCTGGAAATCAACGCCGGCGCCGGCGGCACGGAGAGCTGCGACTGGGCCTCGATGCTCGCCCGGATGTATGTCCGCTGGGCGGAGCAGCACGGCTATACGGTGGAGCTGCTGGACGAGAGCCCGGGCGACGAGACCGGGATCAAGTCGGCTGCCTACAAGATCTCGGGCAAGAACGCCTATGGCTGGCTGAAGTCGGAAAGCGGCGTGCATCGGCTGGTGCGGATCTCGCCCTTCGGCTCGGGCGACAAGCGGCAGACCTCTTTCGCCTCGGTCTGGGTCTATCCGGTGGTGGACGACACGATCGAGATCGAGATCCAGGACAAGGACATCCGGCTCGACACGATGCGGGCCTCGGGCGCCGGCGGCCAGCACGTGAACAAGACCGACTCGGCGGTGCGGATCACCCACCTGCCGACCGGGATCGTGGTGACCTCCTCGTTGAAGTCGCAGCACCAGAACCGGGAAGTGGCGATGAACGCGCTGAAGGCGCGGCTCTATCAGCTGGAGCTCGACAAGCGCAACGCCGCGATCAACGCCCAGCACGAGGCCAAGGGCGACGCCGGCTGGGGCAACCAGATCCGCTCCTATGTGCTGCAGCCCTATCAGATGGTGAAGGATCTGCGCACCAACCACGAGACCTCCGACACCCAGGGGGTGCTGGACGGCGACCTCGATCCCTTCATGGCGGCGACGCTGGCCCAACAGGTGGCCGGCAAGAGCCGGGCGGACGCGCAGGCCGAGTTCTGAGGCGCCAGCCCGCGCGGGGCTGCGCCGGGCAGCCCGGCCGAAGGGCGCGGCTTGCCGAAAAGTGCCGCTTCCCTTAGCCTTCCCATAAAACGGAGGGGGGAGATGGCGGAGCATCCGGTCACGGTACCGTCGCCGACGCCGCAGGTGCAGATGATCGCGCTGCACACGCTGACTGATGCCTTGCGCTTCGGCTGGCGCGACTTCCGGCGGGCGCCGGTTTACGGGCTGGCCTTCTCGGCGGTCTATGTGCTGGGCGGCTGGGTGCTCGACTATGTGTTGGCGCGGGCCGGACGCGAGGTGCTGCTGTTTCCCTTCGCGGTTGGCTTCCCGATCCTGGGTCCCTTTGCGGCGACCGGGCTCTACGAGGTGTCGCGCCGGCTGGAGCGCGGCGAGCGGATCGGCTGGGGTCCGGTGCTGGGCGTGGTGTTCCGCCAGAAGGATCGCCAGATCCCGGCGATCGCGGTGGTGGTGCTGTTCATCTTCCTGGTCTGGCTCTTCGTCGCCCATACGATCTTCGCGCTGTTCCTGGACCTTTCGGCGATGGTGAACCTGTCGAGCGATCCGATCGGAGTGCTGACCAGCGCCGACGGGCTGGCGATGATCGCCACCGGCACGCTGGTGGGGGCGGGCTTCGCGACCGTGCTGTTCTCGATCACCGTGGTCGGGCTGCCGCTGCTGGTCGAGAAGGAGATCGATTTCGTCACCGCGATGATCACCTCGGTCAGCGCGGTGATCCAGAACCCCGGCATCATGGCGCTTTGGGCGGCGCTGGTGGCGACGCTGCTGTTTCTCGGCATGATCCCGGCCTTCCTTGGCCTGTTCGTGGTGCTGCCGGTGCTGGGTCATGCGACTTGGCATCTCTACCGCGCCACGCTGCGCCATCCGCGCCGGCAGTCGCGCCGGCGCTAGCAGGGTGCGGGAGGGCGTTCGGGGCGGTTCGGTGGGTGCATTCGGTTGGGCCGAAACGCAAAAGGCACCGCCGAAGCGGTGCCTTGGGGCGCCCGATCGGGGCGCGCGTGGCTCGAACGGGATCAGCCGGCCGGCTGCGGCGCCGGGATGGCCTTGGTGGCGGAGGACAGCGGATCGTCCTGGCGCTGCACCGAGCCTTCGAAATGCGCGCCCGACTCGATCGCGATGGTCTTGTGGATGATGTCGCCTTCTACCCGGGCGGTGGAGGTGAGCCGCACCTTGAGGCCGCGCACCCGGCCGACCACGCGGCCGTTCACCACGATGTCGTCGGCGACGATCTCGCCGCGGATGGTGGCGCCTTCGCCGACGGTCAGCAGATGGGCGCGGATGTCGCCCTCGACGATGCCTTCCACCTGGATGTCGCCGGTGGTCTTGATGTTGCCGGTGATCGTCAGGTCGGACGACAGCACCGAGGGGGCGGGCTTCGCCTTCGGCGCGGCAGGGGCGGCGAAATCGGTCGTCGGGCGTGGCGCGGGTGCGGTCTCGGCCTTCGGCTTGTCGGCCTCGGGCGCCGGCTTCGGCCCAGGTTCGTTGATCCTGCTTTTA